>CALFUG010000113.1 GCA_937928455.1 uncultured Clostridia bacterium | reverse complement strand
CGTTTCTCCCGCTCCTGTTTTTTCTTCTCTTTTTCCCTTTCCTTGGCGGCTTTCGCTTCTTCTTTCGCCTTTTCCTTGTTTTCCTTTTTCTGGGACTTGGCTTCTTCCTTTTCGTACTTTTCTTGAATCTTCTCGATACTGGCCTTCTGCTTCTCTCGAATTTCTTCTGCTTCCAGTTTGGCTTTCTCAATCTCTTTTTGGTCTTTCCTGGCGCTTCCTTCCAGTGATTTTTCCAGCTTCTCGAAGGAGGCTTCTTCCTTTTCGGTAAGTTTTTCCGTCACTTTTTCGGCCTTGGCCAAGGCCTTTTCTTCCCGACGATAGATTTTGATTTCTTCTTGGGATAACCGGTCTTCCAGAATCTTCTCCACTTCTTTTTCCGGCATATTTCTAAGAGAAAGAACTGCTTCTCGTTTCTTCCTTCTTTCTTCCATCCTTCGTTGAATTTCTTGAGACGTTAGCTTCTCGCCGCCTTTTTCCTCCCGGTTCTTCTCCTTCTTCTCTTCTGTGTTCCTTCCACGGGACATTCCTTCTTCAGGTTGAGTCAATGGTTCCTTGGCTTTCTCCCCAATGGCTCCTCCTGTTTTATCGTGGATTCTTTGCGCAAGAAGAGCCTTTGCTTCTTCCCGGGTTAACTTATCATAATCCGGGTAATCCGAAACGCTCTTGTTTTTCTGCGGATTCGTATTCCTTTGGGGTTCCTTATGATTAGAAGGGGATTTCCCCTTTTTCTTTCTGTTCTTCCCTTTGCCGGGATGGAATAAGCTCATTGGTCTTTATTCTCCGTTCCTCTGTCTCCAAATTTTAGATCTCGTTCCTAAATCCCAAAATGTTCCTTCACCGCTTCCTGGCAAGTACAAGGTGCTCCCTCTCGGGTTTTTCCCGTGTCCTTACATAAGGCACATTCATACCGGATATCTGTATAATCCGGGGGAAAGCCACTCTCCGTCATCAAGTAGGCTCTCTCCTCTTTTTTCTTTTTCAGCAAGGCCATCAGTGCCTCTTTTTCCGAAGAACCACCTTCCAACGCCAGTCGAGTGGCCCCTCGATGCAATCCAGCCATTTCCTCATCCAGGATTTTTATCCTGGGCGCCTTACGGTACACTTCGCCTTTCCGCTCATCTGCCCCCTGCTTGCCTTTTTCACGAAGGGCGGCATAGGCATCCTCCAACGCATTCTGTCCGTTGGCCCCAAAGTAAGCCTTCTCATCTTGGGGTCGTTGGTTTTTTCGGTTCAATAACACCTGATTAATATAATTCAAATTGGGATTTGAAATGCCGGTAGTTTTACCACAGGCTTCCAGAATATCCTCCATCGGAATCCCCAGGCCTTCCAACCAGTAGTCCATCATTTCCCGCTCCGCCTCCGTGGGGTTTCTTAAAAACCCCAGGGCTCGAAAAATACGGCGATGCTTTTGGTTGGAAAGGTCCTTCTTTGCCAGGTATTCTTCGATCTGGTCGGGATGGCGTAAACCCTTCTGGGTCCAATCCCGAATAATGGCTTCCATATATTTTATATTCACATTGTGTTTGTTTTTTGAAGAATAGGCAAAAGCATACACCACCATTTCCGGTGTGGCCCCATAATCCGAAAGCCATGAAACAATTTCCATCGGCTCCGTTCCCCCTAATGGTCGGCCCAAAACGCGCTCCACCAGTGAAAACATCTCTACCAGCTGCTGATCTTCCAAGGGGCAGTCTCTTTTTTCCGCCATGCTACCCGGGTCCGGCAAAGAAAATTTCACCGCTCCCGCTCTGTCCCAATAAGCCAACCCGTGGGTTACCTCCTGCTTGGTTAAGCCCAGGTCTTCCGCAGCCTCTTCCAGAGTTCCCTCTTCGCCCCGTTGATATAGCATGAGAAAATAGAGATACACCTTTACGTACTCCCCAGGCGCATCTTTCATGTACCGTTCTATAAACACATTACTGACATGGGTATCTTTTAAGGCAGGGTCTCCCCACTCCTCCGGAACAAATTTCACTAGAAGGCTCCTCCAATGTTGCTTTTATCCACAAACTTGGTGTAATGGCTCAGCCAGGTCAACTCAATGGATCCGGTGGGGCCACTTCGGTTTTTCGCTACAATCACTTCGCACACTCCGGGCTTGGCACTATTCTCCCGAGTATAATATTCGTCTCGGAATAGAAAAACCACAATATCCGCATCCTGTTCAATGGACCCGGATTCTCTCAAGTCGGACAACACCGGTGTGTGGTCACTTCGCTGCTCCGGTGCGCGGGACAGCTGAGACAACACAATAACCGGACAATCAATCTCCCGGGCCAACTGCTTCAAGTATCTGGATAAAGCGGTAATTTCCTGTTGCCGGCTTTCCGCCCGACCTTCAAATGTCATCAACTGAAGATAGTCAATAAACACCAAATCCAATCCCTTTTCCGCTTT
>CALFUG010000112.1 GCA_937928455.1 uncultured Clostridia bacterium | reverse complement strand
AATACCTTCTATATATTGAAGAAAATTACAAGGACCAGGTATCCTTGGATGATTTAGTGAATGGGGCTTTTGCGGGGGCGCTAACCAGTCTCAATGACCCATACAGTGTATATTTTGAAGAATCGGCAGGCGCCAGCTCTTTTCAAAATCAAATCAATAACAATTACGAAGGAGTGGGAGTCACCATTCAAAAAAGCGGGAATCAATGTTTGGTAACGGACATTCATACAGGGGGACCCGCTGCCAAAGCAGGGATTCAGGTGGGAGATTATCTGACCTTTATTGACGGAAAAAGCCTGGATAACAAAGCGCTAGAGGATATCGCGGTATTGCTTCGGGGACCGGCAGGCTCCACCGTAAAAATCACGGTACTTCGAAGTGGTATGTCTTACGACATTACAGTCACTCGAGAGAAGATACAGAATCAAGCAGTGGCCTATCAGTTGATGGGGGAAGACATTGGGTACATCAAGATTTCCTCTTTCGATTCCGATAGCGATCAAGAATTTAATAAAGCACGCATTGCTTTGGTGAACCAGGGGGCGGAAAAACTCATCTTGGACCTTCGGGGCAATGGAGGTGGCCTGATTAATACTGCCATTAATATTGCGGACTACTTTGTAGAAGAAGGGGCGATTACCCATTTTTATCGACAGGATAAGCTGGTGGAAACACATAATGCCACCAAGGCCCACATCCCGCCTTTGCCAACCGTGGTGTTGATTGATAACAATAGCGCCAGCGCAACGGAGCTGTTGGCGGCCGCCGTAAAGGACCATAAAGGGGCAACCTTGGTGGGGAAGACCACCTATGGCAAGGGCGTGGCTCAAATGGTAGGAACCCTTCCTTACGAGGGCAGCTTTAAATTGTCCGTGTTTTACTTTGTAAGCCCATTAAAAAATGACATTCACGGAAAGGGTGTGGAGCCGGACTATTGGGTGGACAATCAAATCGCTTCGGATTTGGTGAAGGCAAAGGCTTCTTACGAGGGATTTGTCCCCATGAAGGAAAAGGTAAAACCTTCTGCCGGCATGACGGGCCTGAATGTATATGGCGCTCAGCAGCGACTTCAGTTACTGGGCTACCCGGTGCAACCCACAGCCGTAATGGACCCGGAAACGGTGAAAGCGGTCACCGATTTTCAAAGAAATATGGGCCTTTGGCCATATGGAGTGCTAGACTATACCACCATGGTTCAGTTGGATACCCAAAGCTACAACTACTCTCACGGGGTGGTGACGGAAGATTACCAACTGGAAAAAGCA
>CALFUG010000111.1 GCA_937928455.1 uncultured Clostridia bacterium | reverse complement strand
CGTTTGGTGGGAAGCCCGGAAGGAATTGTGGGAGCGGAAATGTCCACCCCGGGTTTTCGAGGGCAGGAAGGGGGACCGGTGTTCGATGCCAACGGAGTGGTCTATGGCATGTACAGTGGGGTCAGCCCTTTGAACTTTGGTATGTGCATTCATGTGGATCGAATCAAGGATTTTTTGAGGCAGGAAAAGGTGAGCTATCAAACGGATAAGCCGGAGCCGGAGGTTTCTCTGGAAAAGACCCGAGAATCGGAGCAATTGCTGGATATGGCGGTAGACTCGGATGCCTACGATAAATTGAACTAGTGGAATCTAGCATAATAGCCGGGATCAAAAGATGGTTGGAAAGGGCAATGGTAGCAGGAAACATACATGGTAGGTAATTGTAGAAAACAATAGAAAATATTATTAATTTGTAGAAAAAGGATGAAAGAAAGACATGGGGAAAAGGAACCGGAGACCGATGGAAATGGCAAAGGCCATTCGAATTGCTTTATTGGTGGTGCTGGATGCCATCATTATCAATGTTGCCTTTATTAGCGCATACTTATTGCGATTTGAATTTGATGTCAACGGCAATCAGTTCGAGGTGTGGTTTGCCGTATATGCTTCCAACTTATTTCCCATCACCCTCATCTTGGTGGGAGTTTTTGCCCTGGCAGGGATTTATACCAGCATGTGGCGGTATGCAGGGACCCAGGAGTTGATGAAGGCGGTGGTGGCTTGCTTTGCGGGTCAGTTGTTGGTATTGGCTTATATTGCCTTTACCCAGCAAATGGTGCCTCGAAGCATATACATCATCGCCGGCCTTTTGATGATGGTGCTTGTGGGAGGATCCCGAATCACATATCGTATGCTGCGTAGCCTTCGGACACCCGGCGCTTTTAACAGCACCGTGTTGGGCTTGGGTCGGCATAACTTGATGGGAAGCAATGTAACCAAGGTTATGGTGGTGGGTGCCGGAGATGCGGGGGCTTCCATGATTCGGGAAATCAAGCAGCACCCGGAATATGGGAAAAAAGTAGTGGCAGCCATCGATGACAATCCCTCCAAGGTGGGCAGTCGAATTAATGGAGTGAAGGTGGTAGGGGATACTTCGAAAATTCGGGTGGTGGCCCGGAAATATGGCATTCAGGAAATCATTGTGGCCATTCCCTCTGCCAACCGAAAAGTGATTCAAGCCATTGTCAATGAATGCAATAAGACCCGGGCTAAGATTAAGATTCTCCCCAGTCTTATCGACTTAATTAATGAAAATGTGAGCATTTCCAAACTTCGGGATGTGGACATCGAAGACCTTTTAGGCAGAGAGCCGGTGAAGGTAAACTTGCGGGAAATCTCTGGATATCTGGAAGGACAAATTGTGTTGGTAACCGGGGGTGGGGGATCCATCGGGAGCGAGCTCTGTCGCCAAATCGCAGGATTTAAACCCCGGAAGCTCATCGCACTGGATATCTATGAGAATACCGTGTTTGAGTTAGCCAACGAGATGAGTCAGGCATTTCCCGCTTTGGAATTCGAGACGGTGATTGCCAGCGTGCGGGATAAGCAACGGCTCCGACAGGTTTTTGAAAAGTATCGACCCCATGTGGTGTTTCATGCGGCGGCCCATAAACATGTTCCTCTTATGGAGCTCAATCCCAAAGAAGCTTTGGTTAATAATATTCTGGGCAGCAAGAATATGATGGAGCTGTCGGAGGAATATTTAGTGACAAAATTCGTCATGATTTCTACCGACAAAGCGGTGAACCCCACCAACGTAATGGGCGCCACCAAACGAATGGCGGAAATGATTCTACAGGAGAAGAGCCGGGGAAGCTCCAAAACCAGTTTTTCTGCCGTGCGGTTTGGCAATGTGCTGGGATCCAACGGTTCCGTCATACCCATATTTCGAAAACAGATTGAAAATGGGGGACCGGTGACGGTGACCCATCCGGATATTACCCGATACTTTATGACCATTCCCGAAGCCGTGCAATTGGTCATTCAAACCGGGGCCATGGCTCACGGGGGAGAAATCTTTGTGCTGGATATGGGAGAGCCGGTTCGGATTATGGACCTGGCGGAAAATGTAATTCGTCTTTCCGGCTATGTGCCGGAGGTGGACATCGATATCGTGGTGACGGGACTTCGCCCGGGAGAGAAGCTTTATGAAGAGCTGCTGCTGGCGGAGGAGGGTATTGAGAAGACGGCCCACGATAAAATATATGTGGGGCATCCCTTGGAGGCCAAGACGGAGCTGAAGGAGATGCTGAAGAAGGATCAGGCATTGGAAGAAGCTTTGAAGGAATTGCTATGCGGCCCGGAAGAGGATATCCGTAGCTGGCTCCAAGAGATGGTTCCCAATTACGTGCCCAACGGAAATGGGTTTTACTAGAGAGGAAAAGAATGGATATATCAATTGACGTGAGTCAAGGCGGCATTCCCAGAGAAGATTTAGAGAAAAAGAGAGAGGAAGGGGAACAGGCCCTGTCCCGGTTATGGAGCGGTGAGCTGCCATATACCGGATGGGTTTCTCTTCCTTTGGAAATACAGAAGAAAGACTCTTTCTTTATGGAAGAGGTGGAGCGGATGGAAACGGTGGCCTTGGCCATTCAAAACCGATGCAAGCTATTTGTGGTTATCGGGATTGGAGGATCTTATCTGGGGGCTCGCGCAGCCCTGGAAGCTTTGGGCCCCAAGGAAGGGTATCCGGAAATTCGATTCGCCGGCTTTCATTTGAGCGGCACCTACCACGAAAAGCTGTTGGAGGAGGTCATGCATAAGGACACTTGTCTTTGTGTGATTTCAAAATCCGGCACCACCACGGAGCCCAGCTTTGCTTTCTCCGTACTAAAGGAAGCCATGATAGAGAAGTACGGGGAGAAAGAAGCCTTTAAGCGAATTTTTGCGGTGACGGATTCTGCCAAGGGAATCCTTTGCCAGGAGTGCCAAGAACTGGGATATACCCAGTTTGAAATACCGGATGACATAGGAGGCCGGTATTCTGTCTTGACCGCCGTGGGCTTGTTGCCATTAGCGGTGGCGGGAATGGATATTCGAGCCTTGCTGGAGGGCGCCTATGAGTGCGCTTCCGATCCCGGATGGGACCATGAGTTGGTGGACTACGGGATTCTTCGATATCTTCTCTGGGGATCCGGGAAGAGAATCGAAATATTTGAGTATTACGAGCCTCGATTTCAATACTTTGCGGAGTGGTTGAAGCAGCTGTTTGGTGAAAGCGAAGGCAAGGAGGGGAAGGGACTCTATCCTGCTTCTCTCAGTTTCACCGCAGACCTTCACAGCATGGGCCAATTTCTACAGGAAGGTACCCCGCTATTCTTTGAAACCATTTTGGATTTACAGGAGCCGGAAGGAGACGTGTGGGTAACGGATGTGAATAGTCCCTTTTACCGTATGAGCATGAATCGGGTCAATCGGGCCGCCATCCAAGGGGTCATGAAAGCACATAGCCAGGTGGGGACACCCATGGTGAAAATAGAGATTCCCAAGATGAATGAACGAATGTTGGGGCAACTGTTTTACTTCTTTGAAACCAGCTGTGCCATCACGGCGCTGCTGATGGGGGTGAACCCTTTCGACCAGCCGGGAGTAGAAGCCTATAAGGCGGAAATGAAAAAGGAGCTGGAAAGGGACTCTTTCCAAGAAGAGGGAAGTACGATATAATTGGCAGGTGGGTTAAAGGAAAAAAGGTCTTTTCAACACGGAAGTGTTTGAGATAGGAAAGTGTTAGTAATAACAGGAGATAAAGATTCAAATCATAAGGAGGGTCTAAAAACATGAAAAAAATCGGAGTATTAGGTACAGGAACCATGGGTGCCGGCATCATTCAAGTGTTGGCGCAAAATGGATATGAAGTGGTACTACGAGCCAGACGGCAAACCTCGGTGGATGGTGGAATAGCTACCGTGGAGAAGAATCTGAGCAAGCTGGTGGCCAAGGAAAAAATCACCGAAGAAGAAAAAGCTGCCGTGATGAGCAGGATCCAGGGTTCAACGGATATTGCCATCGTGAAGGATGCGGATTTAATCATCGAAGCCGCTACGGAAGATATGGAAGCCAAGAAGGCATTGTTCAAGGAGCTGGATGAATTGTGCAAACCGGAAACCATTATTGCTACTAATACTTCGGCACTTTCCATTACAGAGATTGCCGCATCAACGGGAAGAGCCGACAAGATTATTGGCATGCATTTCTTTAATCCGGTTCCCATGATGAAGTTGGTAGAAATCGTTCGAGGACTTTCCACTTCCGACGAAACCAGAGAAACCATTCTGGAGTTGACTCGCGCTTTGGGCAAAACACCGGTGGATGTGGCAGAAGCTCCCGGATTTGTAGTGAATCGAATTTTAATCCCCATGATCAATGAAGCGGTAGGAATCCTGGCGGACGGTGTCGCCGATGCCGAAGGCATTGACCAAGCCATGATGCTGGGTGCCAACCATCCCATGGGCCCCTTGGCCTTGGGTGACCTGGTAGGATTGGATGTTTGTCTGGCTATTATGGATACCTTGTATACGGAGTTTGGAGATACCAAATACCGCGCTCATCCTCTGTTGAGAAAGATGGTTCGTGGCAACAAGCTGGGAAGAAAAACCGGTGTGGGATTCTACGATTACAGTAAGTAGGAGTTTGTCCCCTAGGTTGAAAGGCCAATAGAGAAATAAGAAGAATGAAATAAAAAAGTTGGGAGTTTTTCTCTGGTAGAGATGCTCCCAACTTTTATTATGAAAAGGTTTTCGCAATGTTCACTTTCGGCAGTTTCCCTGCGATATAGAAGTTAACCCATGAAATCACCAGGGCGCCCAGGAATACGTAGATGTATCCACTGGCTCCGTTGGCATACCAAACATAGCCGGCAAATAGGGGAATCAACATGGAAACGATATGGTCCATACTTTGACCGGTGGCCAAGGTGCGGCCCACATCGGAAGGTTCCGTGGACATTTTCTTTACATAAGTGGCTCTGGCCATGGAAGCGGATTCCATTAGCTTATCAATCACGTAGCAGAAATATACCAGGCCCAGGGCCATGGCGGGAGGAAGTAAGGTCTTGGAAAAGGCAAATCCCAAACAAGCCACAAACATCACCATAGCTTCTAGCTTCAGGGCATACCGCTCTCCTCTTAGGTCGATGAGTCTTCCGAACCAAGGTTTGAAGAAGATGTTGAGAAGGCAAACCACAAAGAACAGCGCCGTGATGGTGGTGACCGGCTGTTCAAAGGTGTCGATGAGAAGCCAGGGGACAAAGGTAATGGTGATTTGCTTCCGGGCTCCGTTAACAATGGCCAGGGTGTAGTACAATTTAAATTCCTTGCGGATGATGAATTTGGTTCTGGAAATGGTCTTGCCTCGGGTACCACCTTTATCCAGAACAAAGAACAGGATTCCGGCCCCAATCATGGCAAAACCCGCTAGGGTGAAGACCATTTGATAGGAAACGTCGAAAAGGCGATACAGCAGATATAGTACAGCCGCCGAAACGATAATGGACAGGCTGCCCAGACTTTGCACTTGTCCCAGCCGTTGCCCGTAATTGCCGCCGGTGGCAAAAGTCATGGCGATGGTATTGGTCAGTGGCATATATAGATGTTGTCCGGTGGAGTAGATTACCAGGGTAACCAATACCAGAGAAAACTGGTTGGGCACCATTCCGAAGAATAATAGCCCAATGCCTCCCACCAAATTGGCTACGGCAGCGATGCGGATGTCACCCAGGGAATTCATTATACCAATGAGTACCACGCTAAAAAGCCCGGGCAATTCCCGGGGGGTTTCCAGCATGGAACGTTGCATGACGGTGAAATCCAAATCTTCATAGAGACGATTATTGAGAGAGGTGGATTCTACCGCTCCGACGATGCCCATAAGAATGCTGATGATGAGAAAGACCAAAAAGTCTTTGGGAATCTCCCGATTCCCGATGGTGACCGTTCCTTCCAGATTACTCATAGATGTGATTATAGCACCGGGAAGTGGTTTTGGAAAGCGGCAAATGTCCCTTCGACTGTACTTTTTGAAGGGGTTTTTGTATAATATAGAAGCTTTATCCAAAGTTCGATTGTTAAATCAAATTAACCAACATGGAGAGACCCATAACAAAATGAAAAAAGTAGGCATTGCGACGATTCGCATTATACTGGTGCTTTTGGCCATCCTGGTGGGATTGATGACCACGCTGCATACCATCGAGCCCATGAAAAGCCGAATGGCGGAAGACACGAGATTTTATGTTCGAGATATTAATATCAATGGAAATAAGGTTGTGAATTACCACCTCACCAACCCGTTTTTCCTGTATTTGGATTCCGCCTATTTGCCGGTTACCAAGGCGTTGGGGCAGATTATGGGATTTTCTTACTTATACCATGAAGAGAACCATGCCATTCTCCTGGCCAAGATAGACCCCACACAACCTCAGTTGGCGGAGCAGGTGGTGAAGAATGAAGGAGACAACCCGGTGGTGGAAATCCGCTACGATGTAAAGGTGTATGTCACCTCGGAGATAGCCGAAGAAGAGGGGCGGGTATTGGTAAATGGTCATCCGGAAGGAAGAGCCGCTGATTTTGAAGAAGAGGGGTTAAAGCAATTGGATCTATCCGGTTATCCCATTCTGCAAGGGGAAGACGGGGTATTCTATTTGCCCGTAAGAGCTTTGGCCCAGCAGCCGGATTTCGGATGGGATTTGTTCGCGGACCCCTATTATGGTCTTTGTATCAGTACATACCCGGATGTGACAGCGGAGTCTCTTTGGAGCGAAAAAGAGTCCCTGTATAACAAAGGGTTGGCGGAATATATTCGGTCTCGGAACCCCAACATAAGACCGTCGGTATCCCAGGAGTATGTGTTCTACTTTTTAAATGCCGCTCGGGAAAGCGGTGTGGAAGTGGAATGGATTATGGCCATATCCCAGTGTGAATCCAGGTTTCGTAAGGATGTGGTCAGTAAAGCCGGTGCGGTGGGCATGATGCAAATTATGGAAAAGACGGGAGTCGGCTACGGTCTATCCAAGGAAGACTTGTTAAATCCCAAGAAGAATATAGACTTTGGTGCCAGCTATTTTGCCGGGTTGATGGATGGATACAAGGGAGACCGCATTCGGGCCCTTTCTGCATATCAAATGGGAATCCCCAAGGAGAACCTAGGCGGGTATGAACCCACCTATGCCAATACCATTATGTGGGCTCACGATAATTTAAGGTCTTATCTGAAGCGGAACGGATTTGTATAAACAAGATTGAGGGTGCGACTATTTCATCACCAGGCTATCCCGGAAAAGGGGAAGCAAAACGTAGTTTTGTTCCCGCAAATGCTGAATGATGGTGGGCAAAGCCCCTAGAGAGGCGGAGTTAAAATCGTGCATTAATAGTACGGCAAAGTCTTTGGAGGTGGCAAGAGGCATTACATAATTATAGGCTTCCTCCAAGGTTAATCCCCGGATTTCCGCATCCCGGGTCAAAGCGTTCCAATCCACATACCCATATCCCGCTTCATGGAGTGCCTCTACGCACTCCTCTTTGATTCCACCAGCGGATCGAATGCCACCAGGAAACCGAAAAACTTCCGGCTGAAACTGGAAGTTATCCCACAAGAAAGCATCCAACCTATTTACATCGGCAATGAAGCTTTGGGTACTGTCGTAAAGGCCGTTACGAATCCGGTGGCTATAGCTGTGATTCCCCATGGTATGGCCTTCGGCTAAGATGGCTTCATATACATCCAGATAATCCGGCTTACCCAGCACGAAAAAGGTGGCCAGAACATCTTCTTCTTTTAGCACCCGCAAATATTCATAGGTGAGTTGAAAGGGTCCATCATCAAAAGTCAGGTAAGCCACCCTGTAGGGGCTGGTGCCGTCGACTACCTGTTGCTCCAGTTTAGCCGCCGCTTCAAAGTATCTATCCTTGGCCAAATCCCGTTGCTGGGGAAGGGCCTCAAGATGTTCTTTTTCTTGTTCCAGCTGATTTACCTGATCTCGAAGAACCAAGGTGTCTT
>CALFUG010000110.1 GCA_937928455.1 uncultured Clostridia bacterium | reverse complement strand
ATTCTGGTGCGAGAAGACCGGTATCAGGAAATGCTGGATGGAGGTGTGGAATTCGGTACGGGACATACCTATGGGGGCAACCCATTGTCTGCAGCGGCCGGATGTGCCGTCATCGACTATTTGGAGAATAACCATTTGGTGGAACAAGTGAACCAAAAGGGAGAAATACTGGAGAATTTATTGAGAGGCCTTTTGGAACGAGTGCCCATGGTGGTAGATGTAAGAGGTGTGGGTTTGTTATGGGGGGTAGAGTTGGCTACCTCTAAAGAGGACAATATCCCATTTCCACCCAAAAACCGGGTGACGCAGAAGGTGGTAGCGGCTTGTAAGAGAAACGGTCTTTTGGTGTATCCCAGTAGCGGGTTTGTGGATGGCGTACAGGGAGACTCTGTTCTCATCAGTCCTCCCTTTATTATCTCAGAGAAAGAGCTACAGGAATTGGTCTATTTATTGGAGAAATCTTTGGTGGAAGTTGCAAGAGAATTCTGAAATTCCAACGGTTTTTTATTGCAATTTTCATCTCTTGTGGTAAAATAAACCTAATCGTGTTTCAAGATGAAAGAGAGGTAACCGTCCAATGACAAAAAAGGACAAATTATTTGGCGATGAGTATGTCGCACCTCCTCAGAAACCGGAGTCGGCACCTACTGTGATTGGGGTCACTACCGTGGTGATAGGTAACGTTTCTTCTACCGGGAAACTTGACATTCAAGGAAGAGTGAAGGGTGATATTGAGACTTCCAGCGACTTAGTGGTTTCGGGAATTGTGGAAGGAAATGTGCAAGGGAAAAATGTGGTCATGCAATCCGCTTCCGTGAAGGGGAATGTGGAGGCTCTCCACGATGTGGTGATGCGAAAATCCGTGATTCTGGGAGATGTAAAGGCCAACAATGTGATTCTGGATGGAAAGATGCGAGGCAACCTGGCCATTCAAGAATCTACGGAATTGACCGCCAATGCTATTTTAGCCGGGAACGTGGATACGAAAACATTGTCCACCAATCCGGGGGCGAAAATCAATGGCACTATCACCACTCGAGAAGCCAATTTGAAGGACAGCGATTTTAACTTTGAATCCCCGGAAAACACCAGCACCTTCCAAGTGTCGGGAACGGTAATCGAGGAAGCAGAGGACGCGGAAGTTGAAGAGAAGGAAAGATAGGGTGGGAAACAGCATTTATTTTTAGTTATTTTATGTTGACAAGCCGCAGATACCTGCGGCTTTTCCTATTCCTAGATTAAGTTACCTCATTGGATTACCCCTGTGAAAGTTTATCGTGCACACTCGCCATCCTTATCCAAAAGAATATCCAGCCCATGTTTGATGGTAGGCAGAATGTACTCTAAGGTTTCTTTTACGGCCTTGGGGCTTCCTGGAAGATTCACGATGAGCGTGTTTCCGCGGATGCCGGCTTCTGCCCGGGATAGCATGGCTCTCGGAGTAATTTCCATGGACATTTTCCGCATGGCTTCGGGAATGCCGGGGGTTTTTCGATGAATGACATGGAGAGTAGCATCCGGGGTTACATCCCGATGGGAAAACCCGGTTCCTCCGGTGGTGATGATGAAATCCAAATGCAGTTCATCGGACCATTGTATGAGTGCGGACTCAATCATGCTTTGATTGTCAGGAAGCAACAGATATTCCTTGTCCCAAAAATCGTCAGAGTTTCTTAAAATTTCCCGGATCACTTTTCCGGACAAGTCTTCCCGTTCTCCGCGAAATCCCTTGTCACTGGCGGTTAATATCCCAACTTGATACATTTCCTTCTCCTTTCCGGGTGGTTCATGGGCATATTTCTGTGTATAATAAAGATGGCGGATGTTCTTCCCTGCCGGGAGAAAAAAATGGTTCTTTAGTAGTATAGTATTATAGATTAGATGGAGGTGCAAGGATATGATTTATGTACATTTGGCAACCGGATTTGAGGAAGTGGAAGCATTGACGGTGGTGGATGTGTTGAGAAGAGCCTCCTTGGATGTAAAAACCGTATCACTGACCCGAGAAAAGGAAGTTACCGGTAGAAGCGGGGTTACGGTGACGGCGGACCAATGGATTGGTGATACGGACTATTCCACAGGAGAAATGATTGTTTTACCCGGGGGACAGCCGGGGGCCACCCATTTGTTGAACCACGAAGAGTTAAAAGAGAGAATTCTCCAGTATCACAAGGAGAGAAAGTATTTGGCAGCCATTTGCGCCGCGCCGATGGTATTGGGTGCCCATGGTGTATTGACTGGGAAGAAGGCCACTATATATCCGGGAATGGAAAGTCATTTGCGGGATGGCGAATACCAGGATCATAAGGTAGTGCTAGATGGCCACGTGATTACTTCTCAAGGGCCGGGAACGGCTATGGAGTTTGCTTTGACCTTAGTGGGAATCATGGCTGGAGAAGCAATGAAAGACAAGGTGAAAAAGGAATTGTTGTTATGAAGAAGGGGGACGAGACATTCAGGGAATGGACCGAAGGGGAAATCGCCTTTTCACGTATTGAACTAGAACATGCAGACCTACATACCCATTCTCATTATTCCGACGGGTGTTTTTCGGTACCGGAGGTTTTACAAAAGGCCAAGGAAAGAGGGGCTAAGGTGGTTTCTCTTACGGATCATGATGGGGTAGGAGGGTTGAAAGAAGCCAGAGATATTGGGGAGCAGTTGTGGGACCTCCATTTTGTACCCGGCGTTGAATTTTCCGTAGAAGGACCGGGGGGTGAAGAGCTTCATATTTTGGGTTACTTTATGGATTGGGAAAATCCATCATTTCGGCACGTGGTGGAGTGGGTGCGCACCCAACGTCAGGACCGGAACCGCCGATTGTTTCAAGTAATGACCCGGGAAGGCTATCCCATTTCGGAAGAAGATTTTTCCGGCATATCCAACTACGATTATATTGGAAAACCCTTAATTGCCCGGAAAATGGTGGAAAAGGGGTATATCAAAGACAGTCATGAGGCATTTTCTCCGGGGAGATTCTTTGAGTCGGAAAGCTGGAAAAAAGTAAAGAAGAAAAAATTGCCCTCCAAGGAGGCCATTGAAAAAATTCGGGCGGCCGGTGGCGCGGCGGTTCTGGCCCATCCGGTAAAGATAAAACAGCTGGGAGAGCCCGGGACCTCTGAATTTTGGAGTGTGCTGGAACAATTGCTTGGCCGTCTACAAGAACAAGGGTTATACGGTTTGGAATGTTACTATCCGGAGCATACATCGGATGAAGTGGCGCATTTATTGGCACTGGGGGAGAAGTTGGGTTTGAAAGCTAGTAAAGGCTCGGATTTTCACGGGTGCAAATAGTCTTGAAATAGATGGAAATATATGGTAACTTCTAAGAGCGTTACCGCTCTCTTTGGAACATGAAAGGAGAAAAGCATGGCCACAGAAAAACCGGAAAAGGATGAAGTTACTTATGAAATCGTGGAACATATCGGATTATTGGCTCAAAATCCGTCGGGCTGGACCAAGGAACTGAACTTGGTATCCTGGAATCAGGCGGCTCCCAAGTACGACATTCGAGATTGGGATAGTACCCATGAGCACATGAGTCGTGGTGTCACTCTTCGCCCGGAAGAAGCCAAAAAGCTGGCGGAATTATTATCGGAGCAATCTTTCGAATAGAGAAAACGGCTTCTAAGGAGAAGGGTTTCGCATGGCGGAATCCTTCTCTTTATGATATAATTCTTTCAATCTACCCTAGTACCATAAGGGACAGTAAATGGGTAATATATTCACAACAACAGCATGGACGGGGGATAAAAATGATTGTAACCATCATAAAGGAATTGAGAGCAGAACCAGAGAGGATAGATGTGCCGGAAGGCATTCTATTGAAGGACTTGGCAGACCGGTATCAAGAACAAGTACCTTATCGAATTCTCGCAGCAAAGGTGGATAATAAGCTGGAAGATTTAAATGGAGAAGCGCCGGATAATGGAGTGATAGAGTTTTTGGATATGCGTACCCAATCTGCCAATCTCATTTACCAGCATAGCTTAAGCATGATTTTTTTAAAGGCCATTTCCGACGTGGTGGGTAAGGCCAACGTGGAGATTGCCAACTCCTTGAATAAGGGCCTATATACGGAGGTTCGTTTGTTTCGGGAGGAAAAAGATTCCCAAGGAAATTCCCGTTATGTGGAAGGACCCATCAACTTGGATGAAATCCAACTAGTGGAAAAGCGGATGAGAGAAATCGTGGAAAAAGATATTCCCTTTTTTCGCCAGACCTGCTCCCGGGAAAAAGCGGCGGCACAGCTGGTGGAGGATGGGGATGTGGAAAAAATGAAGCTGCTTACTTCCACCAATGTTGACACCATGGCCTTCTATTCATTAGATGGCTATTGGAATTTCTTCTATGGGAAAATGGTTCCCTCTACGGGGTACATTGAGTATTTTGAGCTACGATCTTACAATGAAGGGAAAGCCGTTTTGCTTCGATTTCCACACCATTCGGATCCTAGTAAAATTCTTCCTTATGAGGATGACTTCCTCCTATCTCAGGCCTTTGGAGAGACCAAGAAATGGGGCCGGGTGATGAAGTGCGCTTTCGTGTCGGATTTAAACGATAAAATTATGAAGAATACTTATAAGGATCTTATATTAATCAGTGAAGCATTGCATGCCAAAAAAATTGCAGAAATTGCAGAACGAATCAAAGAGGAGGGCAAGCGAATTGTTTTGATTGCCGGGCCTTCCAGCTCTGGAAAAACTACTTTTGCCAAACGATTGAACATTCAACTCCGGGTGGAGGGATTGGAACCCTTATACCTAGGAACTGACGATTATTTTGTAGAGCGGCCCGACACCCCCTTGGACCAAAACGGAGAACCGGATTTCGAAAGTCTAGCTGCCATCGACGTGAAGTTGTTTAACCAGCACTTGCGTGCCTTGTTGGAAGGGGAAGAAGTGGATATTCCCGCCTTTGACTTTTTGACAGGCCATAAGGAGTTCGGGAAGCGGATTATTTCCATTAAGAGTCATCAGCCCATTGTAATAGAAGGAATCCATGCATTGAATGATGCCATGACGCCAGATGTTTTGCCGGAAGAAAAGTTCAAAATCTATATTAGTCCTCTTACCAACCTAAGCATTGATGCCCACAACCGAATTCCCACCACGGACTCTCGGATGTTGAGAAGGCTGGTACGTGATTATTTATATCGTGGACACGATGCCCAGAAAACCATTCGGGATTGGCCCAAGGTACGTGCGGGGGAATTTGCCAATATATTCCCCTATAACAGTAAGGCGGATGTGCTTTTCAATTCTGCCCACATATATGAGTTGGCCGTGTTGAAAAAATACGCCGCCCCCCTGCTGGAGTCCATCAAACGGGAAGAAGAAGAATATGCAGAGGCCAGAAGGATGTTAGACTTTCTCCGCTTCTTCCAAATCATCGAGGATGAAACCATCATCCCCAATCATTCCATTTTGCGGGAATTTATCGGGGGAAGTGTATTTGTAGAAGGGTAGGATTTGAATTATATGAGTCGAGAAGTGACGGTAATCGGCGGAATTACGGCCGATATTGAAGGAGTTCCCCAGGAAGATTTAAAGTTGCAGGATTCCAACCCGGGGGTAATCCGCATCTCTCATGGTGGAGTAGGTCGAAATATAACGGAAAACCTGGCTCGGCTGGGCATTTCTGTGGGGTTGGTTTCGGCTGCCGGGGAGGATTTTGTGGGAATCTCTGCAAAAAATGAATTGGAAGGTTTGGGAGTGGATGTGAGCCAAGTGGCTCTTTATCCGGAAGAGAGTACCGCCATGTATCTCTCTATCTTAAACATTCTGGGAGATATGGAAATGGGACTATGTAATATGGATGTATTGGAAAAAATCACCATGGAGCGATTGCATCCTTTGATCCCATGGCTCAAAGATAGTCAAATTTTATGCTTGGATACCAATCTGTCGGAAGAATTGCTGGGGAATATAACGGATGAATTGGACGGATTCCCCCTTTTCTTAGACCCAGTGTCTGTGGCCAAGGCGTCCAGAGCCAGAAAGTACATCGGCAGGTTTCATACGGTAAAGCCCAATCGTATGGAGGCCGAAGAACTGAGTGGCCTCACCATCCTCAGTGAAGAGGATTTGAACCGAGCCGGGGATTGGTTTTTGGCCCAAGGCGTTACCCGACTCTTTATTACATTAGGTAGTGGAGGGGTCTATTTTCGGGAAGGCAAAGAACAGGGACTGCTTCCGGTTAAAAACACGGTGTTGAAAAGTGCCACCGGAGCGGGAGATGCTTTTAGCGCTGCAGTATTGCTGGGGCATTTGCGCCAGTGGGATGTGAGAAAGACCGCAGAAATCGCCATGAGCGCATCTCAAATTGCCATGGAGAGTAAGGCTCCGGTGAATCCCTGTATGGGAATGGAGCGATTGTTGAAAGAGCGGGAAAAAGGAGAGAAGGCCCATGCGTGAGTTTATCGATATTCATCCAGATGTAAGAACGGCCTTGGATCTGGGCAAGCCGGTGGTGGCTTTAGAGAGTACCATCATTGCCCACGGAATGCCTTACCCACAAAACGTGGAAACGGCCCTTCAGGTGGAGAAGGTGATTCAAGATAAGGGAGTGGTTCCTGCCACCATTGGCATCTTACAAGGCCGTATTAAGGTGGGACTGACCCCGGAAGAAATCGGATACCTGGCCCAGGCCAAAGATGTGGTGAAGGTAAGCCGCCGTGATTTTCCGGTGGTGTTGGCCGACAAACGAGACGGCGCCACCACGGTAGCGGGCACCATGATTGTAGCGGCCCAAGCAGGCATCCGAATTTTCGTTACCGGGGGAATTGGGGGCGTTCATCGAGGTGCCGGAGAATCTTTTGATATATCGGCGGATTTGGAGGAACTCAAGTCCACCGATGTGGTGGTGGTTTGTGCCGGAGTGAAATCCATTTTGGATATCGGGGCCACGCTGGAGTATTTAGAGACGGCAGGGGTTCCTGTTTTTGGATATCAAACCGGAGAGTTCCCGGCATTTTATAGCCGTCAAAGCGGTTTCCACGTGGAGTACTCTTTCAGGGACCCGGGGCATGCAGCGGCGGTGATTCGTGCCAAGTACAAAACGGGGCTGGGTGGCGGAGTGGTAATCGGATGTCCCATCCCGGAGAAGTGGGAGATTCCATTCCAAAGGATGAATGGTTATATACAGGAGGCTTTAGAAGAAAGCAGGGCCAAAGAAATAGTGGGGAAAAGAGTGACCCCTTACCTGTTAGACCGAATCAAGGAGTTGACGGCAGGAGAGAGCTTGAAGACGAATATTCAGTTAGTGTTCAACAATGCAGCAATCGGGGCAGAGATTGCCAAGGCATATAGAGAAAACAAATGAAAGGAGGAGCCGGTATGGAAATGAATGCAAAAATTGATGCTATTCTAAAGAATTTGAAGAAACGAAATATGGAAGGATATTATGCGGAGACCAGTAAGGAGGCCTGCCAAATCGCACTGTCTTTGGTGGAGGAGGGAAATGTGGTTTCCTGGGGAGGTTCGGTGACTTTAGATGAAACGGGATTACGAGATAAATTGCTGATCTTGCAACAAGAAGGAAAGATTACTATCATCGACCCTTATTCTGCAAAAGATCCGGATGAAAATTATGAAAGACGTCGGCAAGGGCTGCTTTCCGATGTATTTTTCTTGAGTTCCAATGCCATGACCACGGATGGCGAACTGGCCAATATTGATGGTACGGGAAACCGGGTTGCGGCATTGACATTTGGCCCGAAAAAGGTGGTAGTCTTAGTGGGGAAAAATAAGTTGACGGATAACTTGGAGGATGCCATCACCCGGGTCAAGGAGGTGGCATGCCCTAAAAATGCGACGCGACTGGGGAAAAAGACTCCTTGTGCATTGACGGGGAAATGTTGTGATTGTTTGTTGCCGAAAGAAACCATCTGCTCCGCCATCGTAACCAATCGGTTTAACCAGAATCCCGGACGGGTTCATGTGATTCTGATTGATGAAGATCTGGGCTATTAATCGGTAATATCATGTTATATCAACAATAGTGGTATGGTGATTCTAAAAAAACCGTTCCTTTCTATTTATATAGAGATGTTTGGAACGGTTTTTTATTTAACCGCGATATTGGTAATAAGGTGAAAATGGAACACACGGATGCGTGTTCAGTTGATAACTGGTGTAGTCGTTGAAAATATGGACTTTCGCCTGTGCACAACTTAAAAAAATGAAAAAAGCTTAAAAAAAGCCTTGCAATCTGTTTTTCGCTGTTATATATTGTAGAGGCTTGCTTATAGCGATGATGCGGGAAGTTGCTGAGCTATCAGGTAATTTCCGCGGAGAATTGTCCCTGCTTGACGGGGGCGAAGGGGTGAACCACGTTTTGTTCTGTGAAAAGAAATAGGAAACACACGGGACCGTGTACAAAGCAAGCGAAACGCTGTACACGTTGAAAACAAAGGATAAATCCCCTTGTACAAGAATAGCGAAAATCGTACAAAACTATTTAGGAGGAAGAAAATGAGCGAATTACAAAAGATCCGAATCAGACTAAAAGCCTATGATCATGCTTTATTGGATCAGTCCGCGGCAAAAATCGTGGAAACAGCCAAGAAGACCGGTGCCGATGTATCCGGGCCCATTCCGCTCCCTACGGAGAGAGAAGTGGTAACGGTAATCCGTGCGGTACACAAGTACAAGGATTCCAGAGAACAGTTTGAACAAAGAACCCACAAAAGGTTGATTGATATCACCAACGCAACGGGAAAGACCACGGATGCTTTAACGAAGCTGGAGC
Source organism: uncultured Clostridia bacterium (assembly GCA_937928455.1). GTDB lineage: Bacteria > Bacillota > Clostridia > Peptostreptococcales > Anaerovoracaceae > JAAZGD01. The sequence goes on along the minus strand of CALFUG010000110.1, from coordinate 10,715 downwards.
TCCCCGCTGGTGTGGATATCGAAATCAAGTTGTAGAGTTCACCGAAAATATGCAGATAAGTAAGGGTACTCCCCTTAGTATGATCATTCTATGGTAAGAGTGATCCGCTGTAAGAGAAAAGGAGAAAAATAGACGATGAAGATCATATTAGGAAAGAAAGTCGGAATGACCCAAGTATTCACCGAGTTGGGAGAAGTGATTCCCGTAACGGTGATTGAAGCGGGGCCACAAACGGTCACCCAAATTAAGACAGTGGAAACCGATGGCTACGATGCGGTTCAGGTAGGATTCCAGGATGCCAAACCACAGAGAGTCAATAAGCCTATGACAGGCCATTTCCAAAAGAGTGGGGTGTTAAAAAAGCATTTGGTGGAGTTTACTCCCGATCCGGGAGATTCCTACGAAGTGGGTCAGGTTATGACGGTTCAAGAGTTTGAAGAAGGTAAAAAGCTGGATGTGACGGGTATTTCCAAAGGAAAAGGAACCCAGGGAAACATTAAGAGACACAACCATCACAGAGGCCCCATGACTCATGGTTCCAAGCACAAAAGATTGGGTGGCGCACTGGCAGCCGGTACGTACCCCTCCAGAGTTTTTAAAGGAAACGCAGGCCCGGGAAGAATGGGACGGGAAACCGTTACGGTTCAAAACGTGGTTTTGGTAAAAGTTATTGAAGATAGGAACCTTTTACTGGTGAAAGGTGCAGTTCCGGGACCGAAAGGTGGTCTCCTGCGCATCCAATACGCGGTAAAAGGTCAAGACAAATAAAGAGGACAGGAGAAAGGAGGTAGTACGAAATGGCAACTGTAAAAGTGCTTGATATGAACGGCAAAGAAACCGGAACCATCGATTTAAAAGATGAAATTTTCGGCATAGAGCCTAATAAATATGCAGTTCACGAAATGGTCAAAAACTATTTGGCCAATCAAAGACAGGGAACCCAGTCGGCAAAAACCCGAGGTGAAGTACGAGGAGGCGGTAGAAAGCCTTTCCGTCAAAAGGGAACCGGTCGACACAGACAGGGAAGCTCCACGGATCCTTCGCAAATAGGCGGTGGAATCGTATTTGCACCCAAGCCCAGAGACTACAGCTACACGGTGCCCAAAAAGATGCGAAGACTGGCCATGAAATCCGCTCTGTCTTCCAAGGTTCAGGAAAATGAAATCATTGTATTAGAAGAGCTGGCCTTTAGCGAGCCCAAGACCAAGGAGATGATTCAGGTACTGAGCAATATCAATGCAGCAAAGAAAGTATTGATTGTAATGGCTGACAAGGACGATCAGGTTGTACGTTCAGCCGCCAACATTCCTGGTGTTCGCACCGCGTTGGTATCTACTATGAACGTATATGAGATCATCAACTACACCAGCTTCATTGTGACCAAAGAAGCGGTAAAGAAGATTGAGGAGGTGTATTCCTAATGAGAACCCCTTACGATGTAATCATTAAGCCCATCATCTCGGAAATGAGTATGGATGAGGCTCATAAGAAGAAATATACATTCCAAGTGGCAAGAGATGCCAATAAAACCCAGGTCAAGGAAGCCATCGAGGAAATCTTCGGTGTGGAAGTGTCCAAAGTGAATATTATGAATGTAAACGGTAAAGTGAAGAGAATGGGAAGAAATGTAGGCACCACTTCCGCCTCGAAAAAGGCAGTTGTGACCCTTACTCCAAAGAGTAAGGAAATCGAATTCTTCCAAGGACTATAAGAATAGGAGGAAAAGGAATATGGGAATCAGAAAATACAATCCGACAACTCCTGGCTTGAGAGGAATGACGGTTTCCACTTTCGAGGAGATCACCAAGGATTCGCCGGAAAGATCGTTAACGGTGACTTTGAAAAAGCATTCCGGAAGAAATTCCAGAGGCAAAATCACCGTAAGACATCGAGGTGGCGGTTATCGTCCCAAATATCGAATCATTGACTTTAAGAGAAATAAGGATGGCGTGCCCGGCAACGTGGTAGCCATCGAGTACGATCCCAACCGAAGCGCAAACATTGCACTGATTGTGTATGCAGATGGTGAAAAGAGATATATCCTGGCCCCCAACAAATTATCCGTGGGTGATGTGATATACTCCGGAGCCGGCTCCGACATCAAGGTGGGGAATGCTCTTCCTCTGGCAAATATCCCGGTGGGAACCATGATTCATAACATCGAGATGAAAACGGGAAAAGGTGGCCAGTTGGTACGTTCCGCAGGGAATGGAGCGCAACTGATGGCCAAGGAAGACGATTATGCACAAGTGAGACTTCCTTCTGGAGAAGTTCGAAAAATCCGAATCGAGTGTCGTGCCACCATTGGAGAAGTGGGAAACATAGACCATGGCAACATCCAAATTGGTAAGGCGGGACGAAAAAGACATATGGGTATACGGCCAACGGTTCGAGGATCTGTTATGAACCCCAACGACCACCCTCATGGCGGTGGAGAAGGAAAGACGGGAATCGGACGTGTGAGCCCGGTGACTCCCTGGGGGAAACCTGCTTTGGGTTATAAGACCAGGAAAAAGAACAAGCCTTCAAATCAGTACATCGTCAAAAAGAGAAATGAGAAATAAGGAAGGAGCATAGATAATGGGCAGATCACTAAAAAAAGGTCCTTTCGTAAACGCCAGGCTGCTGAAAAAAGTGGACGAAATGAATGCAGCCAACGATAAGAAAGTCATTAAGACCTGGTCAAGACCATCCACCATTTTCCCACAAATGGTAGGACACACCATCGCGGTGCATGACGGGAAAAAGCATGTGCCGGTCTATATCACAGAAGATATGGTAGGACATCGATTGGGCGAATTCGCTCCAACTCGAACCTATCGAGGACATGCTGCAGATAAGTCCACCAAAAAGAAGTAGTGAAAGGAGATGACAAAAATGGAAGCAAAAGCAGTTGCAAAATATGTGAGAATGTCTCCGATCAAACTAAAGCCAGTGGCAGATCTGGTGCGAGGTAAGGACTTAGGTGAGGCATTAACCATATTGAAATTCACGCCCGGTAAGGGATCACAAATTGTAGAGAAAGTTGTAAAATCTGCGGCAGCCAATGCAGAAAACAACTTTGACCTTAATCCGGACAACCTATACGTTGCTGAAGTATATGCTCATCAGGGACCAACCATGAAAAGATGGAGAGCTGGTGCACAAGGTAGAGCATCGAAGATCCTTAAGAGATCCAGTCATGTGGGTGTTACTCTTAAGGAGAAAAACTAGGAAAGGGAGGTTTACTAGATGGGTCAGAAAGTAAGTCCACACGGATTAAGAGTAGGCATCATCAAGGATTGGGATTCCAAATGGTATGCAAGTTCCAAGAATTTTGCCGACTACTTGGTAGAAGACAATAAAATTCGAACATTTGTTAAGAAAAGATTGTATGCGGCTGGCGTCTCCCGGGTGTTGATTGAAAGAGCAGCCAACAATCAGATGAGAGTCATCATTCTGGTAGGAAAACCAGGCATGGTCATTGGCCGTGACGGAAGCGGTCAGGAGCAGCTCAAAAAAGAGTTGGAAAAAATGACCGGAAAAACCTGCTTTATAGAGATTGTGGAAGTCCGAAAAACCGAACTGGATGCACAGCTAACGGCAGAAAGCATTGCCTCTGCCTTGGAGAAAAGAATTTCCTTCCGAAGAGCCATGAAGCAAGCCATCGGAAGAACCATGAAATCCGGAGCCAAGGGAGTCAAAGTGCTGGTATCCGGCCGATTGGGTGGAGCGGAAATCGCTCGATCTGAGAAATATAGTGAGGGCAACGTTCCCTTGCATACCTTGCGAGCCAACATTGACTATGGATTTGCAGAAGCGGATACTACTTATGGAAAACTCGGTGTCAAGGTTTGGATTAATCATGGAGAAATCTTGGATAAGGGACTTCAAAGCGCCAGACCGGAAGAGAAACCGGCAGGCCGCCGGGATGGAGATCGAAAGCCTAGAAGAGATAATGACAGAAATAACAGGAGAAATAAAAGAGATGGAGATAATCGGGGAAGACGGGATGACCGTTTTGCGAAGCCGGAATTAGCTCCAGCCGTGAATCCGAGAGTGAGAAAGGCTCCCAAAGCAACAGAGGCGCCTACTCCTGCTCCCGCTCCTGAACAAGAAATCGTGAAAGAAGGAGGCGAAGAATAATGTTAATGCCCAAGCGCGTGAAGCATAGAAAAGTTCACAGAGGTCGAATGAAGGGCGTTGCCACCAAGGGAAATTCTATCACTTACGGGACCTATGGTCTGGTGGCGATGGATTGTGGATGGATCACCTCCAATCAAATCGAATCTGCACGTATTGCTATGACACGTTCCATTAAGAGGGGCGGTAAGGTTTTTATAAAAATCTTCCCTCATAAGTCCGTAACAAAAAAACCGGCAGAAGTAAGAATGGGATCTGGTAAAGGTGCTCCGGATCATTGGGTCGCCGTGGTGAAGCCGGGCCGTGTGATGTTTGAAATCTCCGGGGTACCGGAAGACAAGGCCAGAGAAGCCATGCGATTGGCCTCTCACAAGTTGCCCATTCGTTGTAAGTTTGCCATCAAAGGCCAAGAATTAGCAGAGGGTGGTGAAGCGTAATGGAATTAAAGAAAATTAGAGAAATGACCGATACCGAATTGAACGCAGAATTGTTGAAGCTAAAGAACGAATTGTTTAATCTTCGTTTTCAACATGTAACGGGACAATTGGAAAACCCCATTAAAATGCGAGATGCGAAGAGAGACATCGCTAGGGTGAAGACCATTATCAAGGAAAAAGAATTGGCGAAGGTTCAGGCTTAAGAAAGGAGGATGAATTATGACAGACGATAGAAATAGTAGAAAAACCCGTGTCGGGGTCGTCGTTAGTGACAAAATGGACAAGACCATCGTTGTATCCATTGAGGATCTCGTAAAGCATTCTCTGTATGGAAAGGCCGTTAAGAAAACCAAAAAGCTGAAGGCCCACGATGAAAACAATGAATGCCAAATCGGCGATAAAGTTAGAATTATGGAAACCAGGCCCCTGTCTCGAGAAAAGAGATGGCGTGTGGTGAACATCATCGAAAAGGTTAAGTAAAGGAGGCACCGGACAATGATTCAGACAGAAACAAGGCTGAGAGTCGCTGACAATTCAGGTGCGAAGGAACTGTTATGTATCCGTATCCTGGGAGGAACCTCCAGACAATATGCGAACATAGGAGATATCATCGTTTGTGCTGTGAAGGAAGCAACGCCCGGCGGTGTTGTGAAAAAAGGCGATGTGGTGAGGGCCGTGGTGGTTCGAACCAAACATGGCGCCCGAAGAAATGACGGTAGCTATGTAAAGTTTGACCAGAATGCAGCGGTAATTATCAAAGAAGATAAAAACCCAGTGGGAACTCGTATCTTTGGACCTGTTGCCAGAGAGCTGAGGGAGAAGAGCTTCATGAAAATCATTTCCCTGGCACCGGAAGTATTATAGGAGGGACCGAGGATGAAAATCAAAAAAGACGATACTGTCCTGGTAATTACAGGAAAAGATAAAGGAAAAAAGGGAAAGGTGCTAAAGGCACTGCCCAAGGAAAATCGAATCATCGTAGAGGGCGTTAACGTTCAGACGAAGCATCAAAAGCAGAGTCGTCAGGAAAGAGCGGAAATCAAACATCAGGAAGGGCCCATTAATGTGTCTAACGTGATGTACTACGATAAAAAGAGCAATGCACCCACTCGAATCGGTTATAAAATCGAAAACGGGAAAAAGATCCGAATCGCTAAAAAAAGCGGCGCGGCTATAGACTAGGAAAGGAGGAGACGATATTGACAGCCAGATTAAAAGAAGCGTATAAAAGCGACGTTTTCAAGGGAATGATGGAAAAATTCCATTATGACAATGTAATGCAAGTACCGAAGCTGGAAAAGGTTACCATTAATATCGGGTTGGGCGAAGCCAAGGATAACCCCAAAATGATGGAGACTGCTGTAGAAGAGCTGGGATTGATTGCCGGCCAAATGCCGGTAGTTACCAAGGCAAAGAAATCGGTTGCGAACTTCAAGGTGCGTCAGGGGATGCCGGTAGGAACCAAGGTAACCCTTCGTGGAGAGTCCATGTATGAATTTGTGGACAAACTCTTTAACATCGCTCTTCCCAGAGTTCGGGACTTTAAGGGCGTAAGTAAGAATTCCTTTGATGGGAGAGGAAACTATTCCATGGGAATCAAAGAGCAGCTGATTTTCCCGGAAATCAACTACGATAAAGTAGACATGGTTAAGGGAATGAACATTGTTTTCACCACAACGGCTAAAACAGACGAAGAGGCACAGGCGTTGCTTGAGCTTCTCGGAATGCCGTTCGAAAAATAGGAGGGAATTATGGCAAAGACATCTCTCAAAATCAAACAGCAGAGAAAACCAAAGTATGCCACCAGAGCATATACAAGATGCAGAATTTGCGGGAGACCACATTCCGTTTTAAAGAAATATGGAATATGCCGTATCTGCTTTAGAGAGCTTGCTTATAAGGGAGAAATTCCGGGAGTGAAGAAAGCAAGTTGGTAGAATTTTCCAGAAAGGAGATCGTACTGTAATGACTATGACAGATCCTATAGCAGATATGCTAACAAGAATCAGAAATGCCAATACTGTCGGTCACGAAACGGTGGATATACCGGCGTCAAAGATTAAAAAATCCATTGCCGCCATATTAACCGATGAGGGCTACATCAAAGGCTATGATGTGATAGAAGACGACAAGCAGGGTGTCATTCGAATTACCATGAAGTATGGCCAGGACAAAGAACGGGTCATCAGTGGGATTAAGAAGATATCCAAACCCGGCTTGAAGGTTTATGCGAAAGCAAACGAAGTACCTAAAGTACTGGGCGGTCTGGGAATCGCCATCATCTCCACTTCCAACGGTGTTATCAGCGATAAGGAAGCGCGAAAGTTGGGTGTTGGCGGCGAAGTAATTTGTTATGTTTGGTAGGAGGAATTTGATATGTCAAGAATAGGTAAATTACCTGTTGCTCTTCCTGCCGGCGTAGAGGTCAAAGTAGACGGAAACAATGTTGTAACCGTGAAAGGACCCAAAGGCGAATTGCAGGAAAAGGTCAGCAACCTGGTAAAAATTGAAACAAAAGATGGTGTATTGGAAGTCACTCGTTCGGGCGAAAGCAAACCGGAGCGTGCACAGCATGGTCTGGCGAGAACTCTCATCAACAACATGGTGGTGGGTGTGACAGAGGGCTTTGAGAAAAAGCTTCAATTAGTCGGTGTTGGTTACAAGGCCGAAAAACAAGGCAGCAAATTAGTGTTGAGCTTGGCTTACTCTCATCCCGTGGTCATGGAAGACCCGGAAGGAATCACAACGGAATGCCTTTCCGCTACCGAAATTGTAGTAAGAGGCGCCGACAAGGCAAAGGTCGGGAATTATGCCGCCAATATTCGTGCATGGAGAAAACCGGAGCCTTACAAGGGCAAGGGAATTCGCTATGCCAACGAAGTGGTTCGTAAGAAAGAGGGAAAAGCAGGAGTTAAGAAATAGGAAAGGAGTGAAGATACAATGACAGAAAGTAGAAATGATCGACGTGTCATGAGACACAAGCGTGTACGAAAAACATTATCCGGCACTCCTTCACAGCCTAGAATGTGTGTTTATCGAAGCAATCAGAACATATCCGTTCAGATTATTGATGATGTAAACCACACTACCTTGTGCTCCGCTTCCTCCTTGGAGAAGGAATTGAAAGCGGAAATCGGGTATGGCGGAAACAAAGAAGCGGCCAAAAAAGTGGGCGAAGCCATTGGAAAGAGAGCTCTGGCTAAGGGCATCGAAACAGTGACATTTGACCGAGGCGGTTTCTTGTATCACGGAAGAGTGAAAGAACTGGCGGATGGTGCTCGTGAAGCCGGTTTGAAATTCTAAGGAGGAGGAAAGGATATGCGACAAGCAATGATCGATGCATCCAAAATGGACCTGAAAGAAACCATCGTCAGCATCCGACGTGTAGCGAAAACCGTAAAGGGCGGGAGAAACATGAGATTCTCCGTGTCTGTTGTGGTGGGAAATGGCGAAGGATACGTAGGCGTGGGTCTGGGGAAAGCACAAGAAATCCCGGAAGCGGTTCGTAAGGCCATCGAAGATGCAAAAAAGAATTTAATCTATGTTCCCACGGTGGGAACCACGATTCCCCACAGAATCCTTGGAATATTTGGTGCGGGTCAGGTGTTGATTATGCCTGCTGGCCCTGGTACCGGAGTAATTGCCGGGTCCTCGGTTCGTACCGTCCTGGAAGCTGCAGGAATCAAAGATGTGAGAGCAAAATCAATTGGTTCTAATAATGCAACCAATATAGCCTATGCCACAATAGAAGGTCTTCGAAACTTAGTAACGGCTGAAAAAGTAGCCAAACTACGTGGGAAGACCAAGGAAGAAATCTTAGGATAGGGGGAGCGACGAAATGGCAAAAATGGTTAAAATTACTTTAACGAAAAGCCCAATCGGTGCAAAACCCGACCACCGCAAGACCGTTGTGGCATTGGGTTTGAAAAAGATGCACCAGTCCGTAGTGATGGCAGATACACCGCAGACCAGAGGCGCGGTGAAAAAGGTAGAGCATCTTGTTACAGTAGAAGAACTATAGGAATGGAGGTGCTTTGCAAATGAAATTACATGAGTTACAAGCCGCTCCGGGTTCTACCAAGGCAAAGAAAAGAAGAGGCCGAGGGACCGGCACCGGGCTGGGTAAAACCAGTGGAAGGGGCATGAACGGTCAGAACTCCAGAAGTGGCGGAGGTGTACGCTTGGGATTTGAGGGCGGACAGATGCCTCTCTACCGTAGACTTCCGAAAAGAGGGTTCACCAATATTTTCGGTACCCAGTATGAAATTGTCAACATTGACGACTTGAATAAGTTTGAAGAAGGGACTACCATTACACCGGAGTTGATGGAAGAAGCCGGCTTGATTAAGCAGGTGAAAGATGGTGTTAAGGTGTTGGGGAACGGAAATTTAGATAAGAATGTTTCGGTTCAGGCTCACAAATTTAGCAAGACGGCAATCGAAAAAATTGAGTCTGCGGGAGGAAAGGCAGAGGTAATCTAGTATGGGAATGATTAAAACAGTTCAGGCTGCCTGGGGAATTCCGGACATGCGGAAGAAAATGATTTTTACTCTTCTCATGTTGGTGGTCTTCCGAATCGGATCTAACATTCCGGTACCAGGCATAGACAGAGCAGTATTAGATCAAGTGTTTGATGGAGGGACCGGGTTATTGGCCTTATTTGACCTGTTTTCCGGAGGGGCTTTCAGCAACTTCACCATATTTGCACTGAGCATCACTCCATACATTACCGCTTCCATCATATTCCAGCTCCTGACCATCGCGGTACCCTCTTTAGAGAGGTTGGCCAGAGAAGGACAGGAAGGGAAAAAGAAAATTGCGCAGTACACTCGGTACTTAACGGTGGTACTGGCCTTTGTACAAGCCATCGGATTGGCCATTGGTCTATTTCGACAGGCATTGATCAGCACTGATTTTTTCTCCGTGGGGGTTATCGTTTTAACTCTTTCCGCAGGAACGGCGTTCCTGATGTGGTTGGGAGAGCAAATCAATGAGGAAGGCATCGGCAACGGAATATCTCTTATTATTTTCGGGGGAATCATTGCTCGTGTTCCTAGTGCTGTTCATGAGAACCTGATTCGTTTTCAGGATGGGGAAATCGGAGTCATCACAATTCTCATATTTGTGATATTTGCCTTGGCTGTTATCATTGGAATCATCCAGGTACAGCAGGGACAGAGAAGAATTCCGGTACAGTATGCAAAGAGAGTTGTGGGAAGAAAAATGTACGGTGGACAATCCACACACATTCCCCTCAAAGTAAATCAAGCGGGCGTTATTCCGGTTATCTTTGCGCTGTCCTTATTGCAGTTTCCGTTAACCATCACGTATTTCATGCCAGAGACCGGTTTCTCTGCATGGGTTACCAAGTGGTTGTCGCCTTACGGTGACCCCGGTGTATGGTTTTATGCCATATTCAATATCATTTTAATCATCTTCTTCACCTACTTCTATACGGCGGTTACATTTAATCCCAACGAAGTGGCGGGGAACATGAAAAACAATGGCGGTTTTATTCCTGGGATACGTCCCGGAAAACCTACCGTGGAATACTTGAATAAAGTAATGACTCGAATCACCTTTGTATCAGCCATCTTTCTGGCGGCTGTTTCTACATTACCCACATTAATCGACCAGTGGACACCTTTGAATGTTGGATTCGGAGGAACCAGTCTTTTGATCGCGGTGGGTGTGGCATTGGATACCATGAGGCAGTTGGAAAACCAGATGGTTATGAGAAACTATGAAGGCTTCTTGAAATAGGAGAAGACAAATGAACGTAATATTGTTAGGCCCTCCGGGTGCGGGGAAAGGCACTCAGGCAACAACCATTGTGAAGGAATATCAAATCCCTCATATCTCCACGGGAGACATATTCCGAGAAAATATTAAAAATGGAACTGAGCTGGGCAAGAAGGCGCAGGAGTACATGAATCAGGGAGAGCTGGTGCCGGATGATTTGGTGATTGAAATTGCCACCGACCGTTTGGCCAGGGAGGATTGCCATCAGGGCTTTCTTCTGGATGGGTTCCCCCGTACCGTTCACCAAGCGGAAGAACTGGATGGATTTTTAGAAGGTAGGGGAGATAAAGTGCACCATGTGTTGAATATCTCCGTGGCCAAAGAAGAATTGATTCGCCGCTTGATTGGACGAAG
>CALFUG010000109.1 GCA_937928455.1 uncultured Clostridia bacterium | reverse complement strand
CATGCGGTAGCCTATGTGATGATGTCCTATCGAATCGCCTATTACAAGGTGTATCACCCTGCCGCTTTTTATGCCGCATTCTTTACTTCGAAACGGGATGATTTTAATTCCGAATTTATTCATAAAGAAGCGGGGAAAGTGTTTGAACGAATCCAAATGTTGAGCAATAAGGGGAAATCCATCACGGATAAAGAAAGAAACGAGATTACCGTGTTGGAGGTCATGTATGAAATGTTCTCCAGGGGATTTCGTTTTCTGAACCCTCGTTTGGGCAAATCGGATCCACTGAAGTTTTATATGGAGGACCATCAGGTGCGAGTTCCTCTGGCAGCCATATCCGGATTGGGAGAAGCGGCCGCTCGAACGCTGCAGGAAGAGTACGAAAGGAAACCCTATACCACGGTGGAAGATATTCGGAATCGAGGGAAGGCCAATAACACGGCCGTTAGTGGTCTGAAGGAACTGGGTGTGTTAGATGGCATTCCGGAATCCGATCAAATTTCCTTGTTTGATTTGGGGTAACGAATTACAAATGACCCGCCATAGGGGGGTAGAAAGATAGGGTAGAAAATATGTTTGAAGAAAAGGATCGTGTACATCGTATTTGGAGCCGGGATGAAACCTTGGATCGAGAGCAGTATCGTCAGCTACAGCTACAACGATTACTAGAAACGGTACGAAGGGTTTATGAAAAAGTTCCGTTTTATGAGAAGCGTTTCCGGGAGATGGGGTTGGAACCCGGGGATATAAAAACTCTGGAGGATGGTGAGAATCTGCCTTTTACCACAAAGGAAGATTTTCGGGAAAACTATCCATTCGGCCTGTTTTCCGTTCCTCGAAAAGAGATCGTTCGGTATCATGCTTCCTCGGGTACGACGGGAAAACCCACTGTGGTGGGATATACGCGCAAGGACATGGAAACCTGGAAGGAATTGATTGCCCGAATGGTAACACAGGCTGGTATCACAGATGAAGATACGGCCCAGATTGCATTTGGATATGGATTGTTCACAGGAGCCTTTGGACTGCATCAGGGACTGGAGCACGTGGGTGCAGGGGTCATTCCCACATCAAGCGGAAACACGGAAAAGCAGATTATGATTATGGAGGATTTCGGAACTACCGCTTTGATATGCACTCCATCCTATGGATTGCATATGGCAGAAGTAGCCAAAGCCATGGGCAAGAATCCTCAGAAGGATTTTCGGTTGAAGTGGGGTCTTTTTGGGGGAGAGGGTTCTACGGAAGCCATGCGAAATGAACTGAATCTTGCTTGGGGAATTTTTTCCACGGAAAACTATGGAATGAGTGAGCTTATTGGGCCGGGTGTTTCCGGAGAATGTTTGGCCCTGACTGGAATGCACATTAGTGAAGATCATTTTTTGGCGGAAATTATTGATCCGGATACAGGGAAGGTACTGGGTCCGGGTGAGCGGGGAGAGTTGGTCATTACCACCATCACCAAGGAAGCCTTGCCGATTATTCGATATCGAACCAAGGATATCACTTCTTTGAATTACGAAAAATGCAGTTGTGGCCGTACCACCGTGAGGATGGCGAAAATTCAGGGTCGTTCGGATGATATGTTAATCCTGGGCGGTGTCAACGTATTCCCGTCCCAAATTGAAGAGGTATTAATAAAGAGTGAGGGAATTGGACCCCACTATCAAATCAAGGTATACAAGAAAGATTATTTGGATAAGATTGAGGTGGATGTGGAGTTGACAGACGCCACATACTTGGATTCCTATGCCAAGTTGGAGAGCTTGAGCCAGACCATCCGTGGGAAACTGCGTTCGGTATTGGGAATTGATGCAAAAGTCAATTTGGTCCAGCCAGCCAGTTTACCGCGATTCGAGGGAAAGGCCAAGCGTGTGATTGATTTAAGGAAGGAGGATTAAGATGGCAATTCAACAATTGTCCGTGCTTTTACCCAACCAACACGGAACGTTAGCCAATTTAACGGACATCTTCTATCGGGAAGGAATCGATATACGGGCCATCTCTGTGTATGACACAACAGAGTATGGTATTTTACGAACCGTGGTAGATGATCCGGACAAGGCAGTAGAAATTTTGAAGAAAAACGGCATAGTAGCGATGTTATCCGACATTATGGCCATCAATCCGGAGGACCGAAGAGGAAGTCTGAACGAAATATTCGGGATTCTCGCCCAGGCTGGCGTGAATGTGGACTATGTGTATTCTTTTGTGGTAAAAAAGGGAGGGCCTCAATACTTTGTATTGAAGGTAGAGGACATCTCCCGGGCAGAAGATTTGTTGGCAGAAAAGGGAATAGAGGTGATTAAAAAGCTATAATGGGGTTGCTTTTATCACCGTCTTATGGTAACATGTTACTGGAATTTACTGATGGTAAGACAATTGGAGTGGGCGAAGGCCCACTCCACTCATTTTGAAAAGAAAAGGATTCATGAAGATGGCAAAGGTACCGGTTCGAGATTTGGTTCAGGAACTACTGATTCCGTTTTTGGAGGAGCAGGACCTGGAGTTGTATCATGTGGAATTTATGAAGGAAGGCAAGGACTGGTTTCTTCGGGTTTATATCGATAAGATATGGGAGGATCAGGAAGTCTTTGTGAGCATGGAAGATTGCGAAAAAGTAAGCCGATACCTATCCGAAAAATTGGATTTATTGGATCCCATTGAACAAAACTATTATTTGGAAGTTTCTTCGCCGGGTATGGATCGAACCCTATATCGACAAAAAGACTATGATCGATATCAGGGGAGAGAGGTGGAGGTCAAACTGTACGAGCCTGTTTTCGGAAATAAAAAATACGAGGGCGTACTGATCCAATTGGCAGACAATCAATTGGTGATAGAGGGCCCCGATCATCAGCATATTACGCTACCCTTTGAAAAGGTGGCGAAAACTATATTAAAAGTCGTATTTTAAGGAGGGAAAAATGAACAAAGAATTTATTCAAGCCATTGAGGAGCTGGAAAGAGAAAAGCAAATCTCCAAGGACATTCTGATTGAGGCCATCGAATCTGCGCTGGTTTCTGCCTACAAGAAGAATTACGGTACTAGCCAAAACGTACGAGTGGACATCAATCGGGAGACGGGAGACATTGATGTGCTCATGCTGATGGATGTAGTGGGTGAAGTGGAAGACGATATGGTGGAGATTTCCATTGAGGATGCAAAAGAAATTGATCCCAGATATGAAGTGGGAGATACGGTGGCATATCAAGTAACGCCCATGGATTTTGGAAGAATTGCCGCGCAGACTGCAAAGCAAGTAGTGGTTCAAAGAATTCGTGAAGCAGAGCGGGGCATGATATTTGATGACTACATCAATCGGCAAGGGGAAATCATCACTGGTACAGTACAGCGAATTTCCAATGAAACGGTATTTATTAATATGGGTAAGACGGAGGGTATCCTTGCGGTAACAGAACAGGTGCCGGGCGAAACCTATACCATCAATAGCCGAATAAAAGTTTACATCATGGACGTGAAAAAGACCACGAAAGGGCCTCAGGTATACCTTTCCAGATCTCATCCCGGTCTTGTGAAAAGGTTGTTTGAATTGGAAGTGCCGGAAATTCAAGAGGGTGTGGTAGAAATCAAAAGCATCAGCCGGGAGGCCGGATCCAGAACGAAGATTGCCGTTTGGACAGAGGATTCGAATGTAGATCCTGTTGGGGCCTGCGTGGGCTCTAGGGGAGTTCGGGTTCAGGCTGTGGTGGATGAACTATTTGGAGAGAAGATTGATATTATTCCATGGAATCCAGATCCGGCAACCTTAATCAGCAACGTGCTCTCCCCGGCCAAAGTGGAAAGTGTTATACTGGGAGATGAGGGAAAGAGTGCCACGGTGATAGTCCCGGATTATCAGCTGTCTTTGGCTATCGGCAAGGAAGGTCAAAATGTGCGATTGGCCGCCAAATTATGTGGGTGGAAAATCGACATTAAGAGTCACTCCCAATACTTTGGGGATGAAGAGGAAATGGGAGAGGAAGAAAGTTACGACGGAGACAAGTATTTCGAAGAAGTGGTGGATCCCCAGGAACCTGCCCAAGAAGTATCCGGAGAAAACTATTTCCAGGAGCCCCATGAAGAAGAATTGGAAGAGGCGGAGGAAGAAACCAACGCGTAACCTTTTGCTAGGAGAGGATATTGGAAAATCGACCGATGAAAAAAATACCCATGCGCCGATGTATTGGATGCATGGAGTCTAAACCGAAAAATCAATTGGTTCGAATTGCCGGTTATGAAGGAACGATATCTATCGACCCTACTGGGAAAGCCAAGGGCCGAGGAGTTTATTTGTGCCGAAATCAAGATTGTTTTCGAATGGCTCAGAAAAAAAAGGCCATCGGAAGAGGACTTAAGATGGAAGTTTCCTCCCAACAAGTGGAGAAACTTTTCCGGGAGTTGGGAAACTATGAAACCGAAGATTGAGAGCTATTTGGGCTTTGCGGCTCGATCAAAAAATTTAGTGACAGGCACAGATACATGTAAAAGACAAATGGAGAAAGGAACTTTGAAATTGCTCATTATAGCAGAGGACCTTTCGGATAATACAAAAGAGAAAGTAATTCGAATTGCCATCAAAACCAAGACCCCTTATCGGGAGTTTGGAACAAAACAATGGCTTTCGAAAGTTGTGGGAGAAGAAGAATCCGGTGTGTTCGGAATTTCGGGTGATCATTTTCATCAGGTCATCCTCAAAGAACTAGATAGAAGGAGGGAAGAATATGACGATAAAAGTGTATGAGTTAGCCAAAGAATTGGAAGTCACCAGCAAAGAGTTGCAGGAGAAGTGTAGGGTGGCGGGGATTGATGTGACCAGCCATATGAGCACACTAACAGAGGAGGATGCCACTCAGCTGAGAAATATAATGAAAAAGAGTAAGGCAGCGGCGGAAACAAAAATTGTGAAGGCTACTCCAAAGAAAAAGGAAACCAAAGAGGATGATGACGCGCCGAGAGTAACCGTAAAGGCCGCGGTAAACATCCCCACACCCCCTGCGAGATCCGCAGCCGGACGTGGTAAGATGGAGGAGAAACCTCGCACTCAAAAACCGCCCATGGGCAAGCCGGTAATCTCTAAAGAAATTGAGGGCAGACCGCGTCCGCCTATCGGAAAACCGGTGGCCAATCGGGATTTGGATGCCAGAGAAGAGCAAAAGGCTTTGGCGCGAGAAAAAGCCATGAAAGAGGCAAAAGCAAAAGAAAGAGCAGCCATGGAAGCGACGGCTCATCCCACGGAGGAGCGACCGGTAAAGAAGTCGGGATCTATTATGGATGCCACACCAAAAACCGCGGCAGAAGTGAAACCGGTGGAGTCTAGAACGGTACCGACCCCTCCAAAAGCCCCGCCAAAACCCAAGAGACCAGAAGATACTCCCCGGCATGGTGAGGGGAGAGATTATCGGAGACCGAATGAGACAAAGCCCAAAAGTGCTGCGTCCAATGCGCCGGCTCCGGCAAAAACCTCTCCCAAAAAAGACGAGCGTCCCAAAAGTAAAGAAAAAGATAAATTTGCAAAGCTGGAGAGCGGCGGTCCGAAGAAGCCGAAGAAAACCGGCTATGCAGGAGTTCGTTCCTTGGAAAAAGCCCCAAAGCCGAAAAAGCATGTGAGACAATCCAAGGAAGTGGAACCAGAAGTGGATATGATGGAACTGCCGGAAGGCACTGTGATAATCAATGTGCCCATTACCGTGGCGGGATTTTGTGAGCAAGTGGAAATTCCCACTTCAAAGGCAATCATGGAGTTGATGAAGCTGGGGATTATGGCTACGGTAAACCAAAATATTGATGAGGATACATTATTAGTACTGGCGGAGATTCTGGGAATCCAGGTAAAAGTTGGGCGAGTTCAGGAGGAGGCCATTGAAGAGGGTATTGAGCATTTCAAGGATTTGGAAGAGGACTTGAAAGCTCGTCCCCCGATTATCACCGTAATGGGTCACGTAGATCACGGGAAGACCTCCCTTTTGGATGCCATCCGGAAGACCCACGTTACGGAATCAGAATCCGGCGGAATTACGCAACATATCGGTGCCTCGGAAGTGGTAGTGAACGGTCAAAAAATTGTATTCTTAGATACCCCGGGCCATGAAGCATTTACTGCCATGAGAGCCAGGGGAGCTCATATTACAGATATTGCCGTTTTGGTAGTAGCCGCAGATGATAGTGTAATGCCCCAGACTCTGGAATCCATCAGCCATGCGAAAGCAGCGGGCGTTCATATTATTGTGGCCATCAATAAAATCGACAAGCCGGGAGCCAATCTGGAAAAGGTGAAAAAGGACTTGGCAGATAAAGGTGTGTTGGTAGAAGAATGGGGGGGAGATACCATCAGTGTGCCGGTATCGGCAAAAACTGGAGAAGGGGTATCGACCCTATTGGAGATGATTCTTCTGCAAGCAGAGGTTTTGGAATTAAAAGCCAATCCCAATCGTTTGGCATCTGGTACGGTCATTGAAGCGCGGCTGGATAAATCTAAAGGGCCGGTGGCCACTCTGTTGGTTTTGAACGGGACCCTTCAATCCGGCCAATCCGTAGTGGCAGGAACCAGCTCCGGGAAAATACGACTGATGACCAATTACAAAGGGGATACCATTCGAAAAGGTGGCCCCGCAACCGCAGTAGAAATTTTAGGATTGGCAGAGGTGCCGGAAGCGGGAGACGAATTTCATGTGGTAAAAGACCTGTCCAAGGCAAAGGAAATCGCCGCCAATCGAAAAACAAAGCTTCGTGAAGAAATGTTGGCGAGAAATGCCAGCAGCAGTTTAGAAAAACTCTTCAGCCAATTGAAGGAAGGCGAAGTAAAAGAACTGAACATGATCATTAAGGGAGATGTTCAGGGTTCTGTGGATGCCATCAAAACTTCTTTGGAAAAATTGAAGAATGAAAATATACGTACCAGCATCATTCATTCCAGTGTGGGAACCATCACGGAGTCGGACATTATGCTAGCCGGTACCGTAGGGGCGGTGATCATTGGGTTTAATGTGCGGCCCTCTACTGCCATTACCCAGCTAGCTGACCGGGAAAAGATTGAGATTCGAACTTAC
Source organism: uncultured Clostridia bacterium (assembly GCA_937928455.1). GTDB lineage: Bacteria > Bacillota > Clostridia > Peptostreptococcales > Anaerovoracaceae > JAAZGD01. The sequence continues at coordinate 364 of CALFUG010000109.1, read as the reverse complement.
CGGGTCATCTACGATTTAATTGCGGATGTGGAAGCGGCCATGAAGGGAATGTTGGATCCCGTATTCAAGGAGGCTGTTCTAGGTAAAGCAGAGGTAAGAGAAACCTTCAAGGTGCCCGGTGCAGGTATCATCGCCGGCTCCTATATTCTGGAGGGTAAGGTGGTTCGAAACGAACAAATTCGACTGGTTCGTGATGGGATTATCATTCATGAGGGGAAGATTTCTTCCTTAAAGAGAATGAAGGACGATGCCAAAGAAGTGAGAGAAGGATTTGAGTGCGGTATTGGGATAGATAATTATAACGATATCAAAGTGGGTGATATCATAGAATGCTTCAAGATGGAGCAAATTGAACGGAGTTAAG
>CALFUG010000108.1 GCA_937928455.1 uncultured Clostridia bacterium | reverse complement strand
GGTCGGAATATCCGACCCAAAATATTCCTTCTGCAATGTTTACCGGTTCTTTGTCAAACCCATTTACATTTTGACCCATTTTTTTCTCCATTCCTATTTGTTGCTTTGTCCTACTATTATGCCACATTTTCGTTGAAAATCCAATCTCTCTTTCCGGCTCTTATCCTTCTTTTGAACCATAAATAAATCTCTTGCTCCCCAATGTTTATGAGCAAGAGATCTTTTATCGCATATGATGAATCAATATCTTTCCCCCAGGGTGTCCGCAAACACGTCCGTCATGGTCTTTCTGCGACAATCCGGGCAAACCACCTGGGTGTCCCCGGTAGATGCCTTATAATGTTGCTCTGTCCCAACAATGGCCCCACAAACTTCACAACGGGCCCACTTGAACTTTTTGTTCCAAATGGTTCGACCCTCCTCCGTATCTTCCACTGTAATACAATGGGTGGGACAAAATCCGGCGCAACTGGCACATCCGATACAATTCTTTGCTTGAATACCATAGGGCGTATTTACTTCCTTTGTCACCCCGCGATGAATCGTAGAAATGGATGATGCTCCCAGCTTCTTACAAGCCTCCACACAAAGTCCGCATAATATACACTGGCCCTCCTTGGGCGCCAATTTCTCCTTTGGAACCACTTGATACCTCTCCATTAAAGATACTATGGCCGGATTTTCAGGAGCTTGGGCATAGAGCAATTGCAACAAAGTGTTTCGTACTTTCCTCAGGGTTTCCGACTCCGTTGTTACAACAAGACCTTCCTTAACTTTATAGGCACATGAGGCCACCATGAAGGTTCGTCCTTTTTCTTGGATCTCCACCATACATAGTCTGCATGAGTGAGTTGGCTCCGTAGCTTGGTTAAAACAAAGGCTAGGAATATATATACCTTCTCTTCGAGCCGCCAGTAGGATGGTATCTTCCGGTTTTGCCAAAACTTGCCTGCCATCAATTATGATATTCATGAAAACACCTCCCTACTCCACGTGAATGGCCCCAAAGGGGCACTTCACCTTGCAATTCCCACACCGAATACAAACATCTTGATGGATGGTATACGGTTTCTTAAGTTCTCCCGTGATAGCAGAAGTTGGACAATGCTTGGCGCAAATTCCACATCCCTTACAGGCTTCCTCCAGGATGGTAAATCGGATCAATTCTTTACATGCACCGGCAGGGCACCGTTTTTGCACAATATGTTCCTCATACTCATCTCGAAAATAGTGTAAGGTGGATAGTACGGGATTTGCGGCCGTTCTCCCCAATTCACACAGGGATGCCTGAGTAGCCGTTATTGCCAGTTCTTCCAACAAATCCAAATCTTCCAGCTCCCCTTTGCCTTCGCAAATTCTAGCCAGAATGTCCAGCATATGACGAAGGCCCTCCCGACAGGGGGTGCACTTCCCACAAGATTCCTCCGACAAAAATTTTACGTAATATCTGGCCAAGTCTACCATACAAGTGGTTTCATCCATCACGATGATCCCCCCGCTACCCATCATGGACCCCTTCTCTTTTAATGTATCAAAATCAATGGGCAAATCCAGCAGGCTTTCCGGGATACACCCCCCGGAAGGTCCTCCGGTTTGAACTGCCTTGAAGGCCTTGCCAGCTGGAATCCCACCGCCGATTTGGTATACCAACTCTCGTAGGGTAATTCCCATGGGGACTTCTACCAATCCGGTTCGATTGACTTTACCCACCAAGGAGAACACCTTGGTGCCCTTACTACCCTTGGTTCCCATCTTCGCAAAGGTTTCTCCTCCATGGGTTAGGATATAGGGAATATTGGCTAAAGTTTCCACGTTATTCAAAACAGTGGGTTGGTCAAAAAGACCCTTTACCACAGAGCGTATATATTTTACACGAGGCTCTCCTACTTTTCCTTCAATGGATGCCATCAATGCCGAAGACTCTCCACACACAAATGCACCACCACCTCGAACGATTTCACAGTCAAAATCGAAGTCGCTACCCAAAATATTCTTCCCCAGGAATCCTTTCTTTCTGGCATCATCGATGGCTCGTTGCATATGATGCAAAGCCAATCCATATTCATCCCGGATGTATAGATATCCTTGCCGAGACCCTATGGCATATGCGCCAATAATCAGGCCTTCCAGTACGCTATGGGGGTCCCCCTCCATAATGCTTCGATCCATAAAAGCGCCGGGATCTCCCTCATCTCCATTGCACAACATATATTTCATATCGGAAGAAACTTCCAAACAGGATCTCCACTTTTTACCGGTGGGGAAACCGCCACCGCCTCGGCCTCTGATTCCGCTGATTTCTACCTGACGAATCACTGCATCCTGAGAAGCTTCTAGCGCATTCTGTAGTCCAATATAACCACCGGCTTTTATGTATTCTTCAATATTTCCCGGGTCAATCATGCCGGTATGCCGCAAAGCGATTTTATGTTGTGGCGCATAGAATGGATTCTCTTCTCGAGATCGCACCCTCTTACCCTGGTCATCTTGGTATAAGAGTCGCTCTACCGGAGTGTCTTCTAAGCTGTCTAAAATTTCTTCCACATCCTTCGGGGATACTTTGTAATAGGTAATGTGGTCTGGAAGAATGGTGACGATGGGTCCGTTTTCGCAAAATCCGTTACATCCCACCTTCTTGACATCCGAGATAACCCTAATATCTTTTCTTTCTCCCAGCTTTTCTCGGAACTCATCTACCACGAATTGGGATCCTTTGGCAAGGCATCCGGTTCCGCAACAAACCAGAATTTCCTTACTCATGGTTCTCCACCTCCTTTTTCGCTTGGTCAATGATCTCATCGGCTTGTCCGATTTGAACATTGCCATGGTATTCCTCTCCACAGATTACCACGGGGGCCATTGCACAAGATCCCACACAGTTTACCACTTCAATAGAAAACAACCCATCGGGTGTAGTCTCCCCTTCGTTAATTAGTAAGGCTCTTTTACACTCTTCCAATATCTGAGCACTTCCCCGGATATGGCAGGCCGTTCCATCACATACTTTGATGACAATCTTCCCCTTTTTCTTAAGACTTAATGCTTTATAAAAGGTTGCAATGGAAAAAAGCTCCGATACAGGTGTCCCCAAATACTGGGAGATGGCCATCAAACTGTTGGCCGATATGAAACCGTACTCCTTCTGGACACTCTGCAATATAGCCAAGGCATGCCGTTGTTCTTGAGGGTAGCCGTCTAATAGTTCTTGGATTCCCTTCTTGTTTTCTTCTTCCAATTCCATCCCTTCTTTCCGTTTCCCTATAACAACTCCAAATCATCCACCGGCTATTCGGGGGAATAATGATACCACGGCATCTTTCTGAACCAAGGAGTTTTTACCGTCCACAAAGTCAATGTTTCTCCCGTCGATTAAAAAAATCACATCGGGGTGAATGTCTTTCCCATCCGGGGATAACCATTGCTTTCTCATGGTCTCCCCATACTGCTCACTTAGCTTTCCAAGAAGCTCCAAAGCCGTCAAGGGCTCAAGGAGGAGTTTTTCCTCCTTGAGACCCGTGTCATTTCTGTAATACGCAAAATATCGAACAATCATACTACAACCCCAATTCAGACAGCTTCTCCTTCGTAGGTATGCTCTTTTCGTTCCATCCTCTGAGGCGATAATACTCTTCCAGCATCACATCCAACTCACAAACTTTGCCCTTGGCCGGTCCTTCCGGAAGGGGCTCCGTCAATAATCTAGGAGGTAAATTGTCATCTGCCCGAGTAAATCCCTGACTTAAATTATAGAGCTTTTCCATATTCCAGATTCGATCTCCGGTAGCCAGCAACTCTTCATCGGTCATATCCCAACCGGTAGCTGTTCTTACCATGTTTCCAATTTCAGCAAGTCCGATTCCAAAGGTAGTGAATAAACAAATACCGACCGAATCTACCACCGCCGTCAAATCCTGAAAAATCTTCAACATCTCTGCCTTACCATCGGTAACCAATGGATCTAATTTCATAGGAATGCCCAAAATTTCTGGAGATGTCAGATAGCCTCTCACATGACAACCCCCTCGATTGGATGTGGCATACTCCAAACCCATACCCTGAAGACTACGTCCATCATAGGCTGGCATTTCCTGTTTCTTCACCGACATGGACAATTCGGGAACTCCGTAGCTCTCGGCCATGCGGTAGGAACCCTCCGCCAACTTGTCTCCAAAGCCTTCCCGAAGAGCCGTTTTCGTCGCAAACTCTACAATGGCATCTGCATTTCCGAAGGCTAAGTTACCGCCCATTTCCTCCTTGGTTAACAGCCCTTTATCAAACATTTCCATGGCACAGGCAAAAGTAGAACCCAATGTGATGGGATCCATACCATATTCGTTACACAAGAAATTGACTCTGCAGATAGCCGCCAGATCATGGATTCCACAAGAAGATCCCAATGCCCAAGCGGCCTCATATTCCGGTCCCTCTCCCGCGGATTTATAGGGTCCGTCTTTGATTTTGGTCACTCGGCCACAAGCCATGGAACAACCAAAGCAGCCCTTATTTCGAACCAAGTACTTTTCTACCAGGGTTTCACCGGATATTTGATCCGCGTCGGGATCCACCGCTCCGTCTCTCCAATTATGCTTGGGAAGACCCCCGGAAGCATTGATGATATTCACCAATATTTCTGTTCCATAGGCGCCCAAACCGGCCCCCGTTACCGGATTTTCTTTCAACTTCTTACGAGCATCTATGCAAGCCGCCAAGAAACCTTCTTTGTCTGCAACCTTTATGCTGCCAGTTCCACGAGCCACTACGGCTTTCAGGTTTTTAGATCCCATAACGGCACCCAGACCTCCTCGCCCTGCTGCTCGATTTTTTTCGTTCATGATTCCCGCAAACAACACCTTGTTCTCACCTGCAGGACCGATACAACATACACGAGCATCCGGATCCGTCTCCTCAATCAGCTTGTCGGTGGTGACAAATACAGACTGTCCCCACAACTCCTCTGCGGATCGTAATTCCCCTTTTCCGTCTTTCACATAAAGGTACACCGGCTTCTCCGACTTTCCTTCGAATATCACTCCATCAAACCCTGCATATTTTAATTCCGGCCCAAATTCACCTCCGGAATTGGCACATCCAATGGTTCCGGTCAAGGGAGCTTTTGTAATCCACATTAAGCGACCAGCGCTGGTTGCAAACGTACCTGTTAAAGGACCTGTCATCAAAATCAACTTATTTTCCGGGGCAAACGCATCGGTGTCCTTGTCTACCTCATCCACATATATCTTCGTGCCGAGACCTCGACCTCCCAAATATTTTTTCACTAGAACGTCACTCAGATACTCTTCCGCTACGGTCCCTTCCGTTAAATTTACCCTTAACATTTTTCCAATCAAACCATACATGTTTTACACCTCCTCCCCAAATACTTCTTTGAATTTTTCAGCCAAATCCTTCCTCTTCACTAATGAAGAGGGATTGGCTTCTTTGTACTCGATGGCACCGGAGGGGCAAAACCTAGCACACTGAGGATCTCCGCCACAGAGATCACACTTAAATACCGCTTTCCCGTCAAAAGCCATGTTACCCAAAGGACAGGCGGAAATGCACATTTTACAACCTATACACTTCTTGTAATCAATGATTTTTGTCCCATCTTCATTCTCATAAATCGCCTGAACCGGACAAACTCTCATGCAAGGAGCATCCTCGCATTGGGTACACATAATGGGCACACTAATCATAGCCTTGTCGTAATGAATTACCGATACTGCCGAAAGCTGAGGGCTAAACTCCTCTGCCCTTGTAAAGGAGCATATCAGCTCACAGGTTCGACAGCTTATACACTTTTCGGGCTTCAACACTAATGTTTTACTCACTTAATCGGTCGGTAATAACCAACCTTCACCTCCTTTTTCACAAACATCCACCGCTAACTGCACTCTCTTACATTATCAAAGTATTGGCAAAATTCGTGCCAAATAAAAAAACCCTTGCATTGCAAGAGTTTTTCCTTGTATTTCCATAGGCCCCCAAAAACACGTTCCGTTATGGATCATATTTCGAAGAATTTACTGTTCTATTTTGGAACATTGTTCTATTTCGGAACTGTCAATTCCATAATGCTCCAGTTTTCGATACAAAGTATTCCTGCCGATTCCTAGAGCTTGTGCAGATTTTGTAATATTTCCACCATGGATTCCGATAATTTTTAAAATATGTGCACACTCCATATCCTCTAAACGCAGAATTGGCTTTCCCTCCAAGTAATGTACTCCCAATCCGTCACTGCCAGAAACTCCACTTCTCCGCAAACTCGGCTGGTTAACTTGATCCTTTAAAATAGGGGAACTCTTCAAAATGCGATCCGGCATGGACCCGGTATTCACAGTGAGCTCTATGAAATTCTCCAATTCTCTCACGTTGCCCGGCCAATCATATTGCATCATAATTTCCATATCTGCTTCTTTGATTTCTACTTTTTTCTTGTTCAGTCTTTTTGAAATTCGCTCCATAAAGAAGTCTGTCAACAAAGGAATGTCAGATTTTCTCTCTCGGATGGGCATCAAATGCACCGGCAGTACATTTAACCGATAATAAAGATCTTTTCGAAAATTTCCTTCTGCAATTTCTACTCTCAAATCCTTGTTGGTAGCTGAAATCACTCGCACGTCTACCACAATTTCTTTGTTGCTTCCCACACGACGCATAACCCCTTCTTCCAATACTCGAAGAAGTCCGATTTGCATATCCAGGGGCATCTCGCCAATTTCATCCAAGAAGATGGTTCCCCCTTCCGCTATTTGGAACTTACCCATTTGCCCGGAACTTTTCGAACCGGTAAAGGCGCCTCCTTCGTATCCAAACAACTCTGATTCGATAAGATTTCTCGGTATGGCTCCACAATTCAGGGCCACAAAAGGTTCTTCCCTACGGTCACTATAATTATGGATGGCCTGGGCAAAAAGTTCTTTGCCCGTGCCACTTTCCCCGGTAATCAACACATTGGAACGGCTGTCGGAAATCTTTTTTGCATATTGAATGGTTCTCTGTAAATCTTGATTTTCTCCAATGATTTTATTGAAGG
>CALFUG010000107.1 GCA_937928455.1 uncultured Clostridia bacterium | reverse complement strand
GATATAGGAAAGTTTTTCTCGGGATATCCCATATCGGTCGGTTACGGGCCGCATGATGGCTCCGTTGGTTAGTGCATTGAAATAATCGTCAAAGAAAATTAGAATTCCGATTAACCAAGTGGTTACCTGAGCACCTTTTTGAGTTTTGACTTTACTGCTAATCAAATTGCCAAAAGCCAGAGAGGCGCCGGAACGAATCAGAAGGCCGATGAGACCTCCCAGCATAATGACGATGAGTAGAACCTCCACGTTCCAAGGGTCAGTCAAACATCCAGAAATAACATATTCTCCTGTTTCGTCATAACCGCCCACCAGGATGGCCACCAAAGCTTCCATGGCTCCCAGGGGATTCCATTCCGCGATGATCATACATCCGGTAAAGACACCGATGAAAAGAGACAAGAGAACTTCCTTAGTTACTATGGCTAAAACGATAGTAAGCAAGGGAGGTATGACGGATAAAAAGCCTACATCCATAATGAATCCTCCTTCTTTGAATAAAAAATAACAAACTAGTAACATAAAAAATAAGTGCAACCCTAAAGGGTCAAAACCTTTTTCCCTTTAGGAAACCAAGACCAGAAAAGTCTTTTTAGAATTTTCGCAATCTTTTCGTTTATTATAGCAAGGAAACGATGATTGTAAAGGATACAATACACAAAAAAATCTCCGACTCGCAAAAAAAGGTTATACATGATATAATGTTTAATGTCAAAATTGGCATATTATGACAGCAAAATAGTTCAAAAAAGGAGAGGATATGGAGAAACTTACCATAGGGAAAATGGCAAAAATTAACGGAATATCGGAGCAGACCCTGCGTTTGTACGATAAAATCAAGCTAATACAGCCTTGCGACACCAACCCTGAAACCGGATATAGGTACTATCACATCAAGCAGTGCGCTCAACTGGACATGATTCAGTACATGAAAGCACTGGGTATGAACCTTTCTCAAATCAAAGAATGCTTTGAAGATCAGAATATTGACCAATTCAAGGAAGTGCTGCATCGACAGAAATCCAACATTCACCAACAGCTGGAAACCTTGCGTCATGTGGAAAAATCCATAGACCGTGCCATAGAAGGGTATCAACGGTACGAGGTGGCACCCCGGGAAGAAACGCCGGTTCTGGAATACCAAAAAGCTCGTAGGATCTTTTGTTATGATACGAAAATCAACGCCTATAGCTACGGAATGGAGTATTACGAACAAGTACTGAGAGCCTTGAAAAAGAATTATGCACTTCACCGATTTCCCATGAGCTACTTTTGCAATGTGGGAAGCATCATTCGAAACGAGTTTTTCATGAAGAAAGAATTGATGGCCACAGAAGTATTTGTCTTCATCGATGAAGAATTCCAGTCTTCCGATGACGTGGAAATCATTCCGGAAGGGATGTACGTCTGCCTGTACTGTGATGGATTCAACCGGGAGGAGGAAGGACTTAAAAAGTTGATGGAGTACATTTTTACTCATGATTACATCGTGGTGGGAGATTGTTATAGTGAAATTCTGGTGGAGCTACCTACCTATAGCAATTATGATCGGAAAGCCTTTTTCAAACTGCAAGTCATGGTGAAACGATAAAGGTTTTTGAAAAGACAAAAAATTTGCAATTGTCTGTTGACTCTATAACTACTGCAAGGTTTACACTAAGACTATACCGAAGGGGTGCGCCATCGTTTCTCTTTGGTAAAGCAGTTTATAACCAAAGGAGGAAACAGAGCGATGCAATTAAAGGATGTAAATTTGACCGCCGATCAAGTGAAAGAATTGTGTACAAAATACATGATCGAGACTTATGAGCGGTTCCCCTTTGTAGCATGTCGTGCGGAAGGAATGTATTTGTATGACGAAAACGACAATGCTTATCTTGATTTTTACGGCGGTATTGCCGTAAATAGTGCTGGAAACTGCAACCCCAAGGTGGTGGAAGCGGTCAGAAATCAAGTAGGGGAAATCATGCACACCTTCAACTATCCTTACACCATTCCCCAGGCGGTTCTTTCACAACTGGTTTGCGAAACCATCGGCATGGATAAAATCTTATATCAGCAATCGGGGGCGGAAGCCAATGAGGCCATGATTAAGATTGCCCGGAAGCATGGAACAGACAACTTTGGCCCGGAAAAATATCATATTATTACAGCAGTCAATAGTTTCCATGGGAGAACCTATGGAGCATTGTCGGCTACCGGTCAGACCAATAATGCCCTGCAACTGGGGTTCAAGCCCATGTTGGAGGGTTTTACTTATGCAGAATTTAATAATCTGGCGGCCTTTGAGGCGGCAGTAACGGAAAACACCATCGCCATTATGGTGGAACCTTGTCAAGGAGAAGGCGGCGTGGTGCCGGCTACACAGGAATTTTTAGTAGGCCTTCGAAAACTTTGTGATGAAAAGGGCCTGCTTTTATTGTTGGACGAGGTACAAACCGGATGGTGTCGAACAGGCGCCGTAATGGATTACATGAACTATGGAATTAAGCCGGATTGTGTATCGATGGCGAAAGCCATGGGTGGCGGCGTTCCTATAGGGGCAATGGCTTGTACCAATAAAGTGGCGGCAACCTTTGGAGGCGGAACTCATGGGTCCACCTACGCAGGAAACCCCATTTGCTGTGCAGCGGCTTATGCCCAGATCAAAGAGTTGTTGGATCGAGACATGGCGGGAAATGCCAAGGCGCTAGGCGATTATTTTGCGGAAAAGCTCCGAACACTACCTCATGTCACTGAGGTAAGGCATGCCGGCCTTTTGGTTGGTGTTGTTTTTGACCAGGATAAGGCAGTGGACATCAAACATGCATGCATGGATCGTCATTTGATGGTTACCGCCATCGGCACCAGGATTATCCGTATGGTACCACCACTTATTGCGACGAAAGAAGACTGCGATAAGTGTTTCGATATATTAAAAGAGGCCGTAGAGTCCGTGATATAGGAAACTATGTTCGTAGATGATGCCCCCTCGTTTTCGTTACAAGTGAATGGATATTAAGAGAAAAGGAGAGTACCATGCCAAGAAAAAGTTTTGATGAGGTGCTGAAATACACCGAATACGCATTGGATATCATATCCAAGAAGAGCTTGGAAGAAGCCGAAATGAACAAATTCATCGAGGAGACAAAAAACAATTTTGATAATCATATCAACCCGGGATTTCTGGAATATAGAAAAGCGGCCGGCGGAGATATGATGGCTATGGAATGGATGGCAAAAGGCGATACCTTTACGGATCTTCATGGAAAAGAATACATCGATTGTCTGGGTGGATTCGGTGCCTTCAACTGCGGCCACCGTCATGATACGGTAGTAACGGCAGTCATGAACCAATTGGAAAAGCAACCTCTGTCCAGTGCAGAGCTAGTGGATGCCAATCGTAGCTTGTTGGCTAGAATTTTAGCGGATGTTACACCTGGAGATTTGCAGTATACTTTCTTCACTTCTTCCGGAACAGAATCCATTGAGTGCGGACTGAAGATGGCCACATTGGCTACAGGCCGTCACTATTATGTAGCCTTCAAAAATGACTTCCATGGAAAAACCATGGGTGCCTTGTCCTTGACCTCCAAAGAACATTTTAGAGGCCCCTTCCTTCCCTTGATGCAAGGAACCAGATTTGCGCCTTACGGCGATGTAGAGTATCTGGAAAAGATGTTGGACATTCTGGATTTTGTAGGAGAACTTCCGGCGGCCATCGTATACGAGCCCATTCAGGGTGAGGGCGGCGTTATCGTTCCTCCCGATGATTTCATTCCAGCGATTCGAAGACTGTGCGACAAATACGATATCATGATGATGGCCGATGAAGTGCAAGCCGGTATGGGTCGAACGGGCTATCTGTTTGCAACGGATTACAATGATGTGGCCCCTGACATTCTGTGCTTGGGTAAATCCATTTCCGGTTCCGTGGTTCCCTTGTCTGCTTGTGTTTGTACAGAAAGAGCTTTCCGCGGCATGTTCCCGGATCCTCTCCTTCACTCCACCACAACGGGTGGAAATCCTTTGGCAACGGCGGCTGGAATCGCTGCCTTCAATGTAATCTTGAAGGAAGATCTTTGCGGAAAAGCCCAGAAGGCAGAGAAAATATTCAAGGAAGCCATGGCAGGGCTCATGAAGAAATATCCGGAGCTTCTGAAGGACTTCCGAGGTCGAGGATTGTTCCTGGCCATGGAATTCTGTGATGGAGACATCGGATACGAAGTAGTATACGAGGCATTCAACAGAAGATTGCTCTTGTCCGGAAGCTTAATCAATGCCAAGACCATCCGAATTGAACCGCCCCTCAACATTACAGAGGAACATATTCAAGAAGCGATTGCCATTTTGGATGAAAGTATGGGAGTTGTGTATAACAATCATTGGGGAAAATAAAATAAATTGCCTCCAATCAACATGAAACAGGCTTCTGAAGGTCCCCCCGTCAGAAGCCCGTTTTCATGAAAGGGGCGCTACATTCAAATTTTGGCATAAAATTTGCTTATATATTCTTATAAAATAGAATGCATCAGTATAGAAGACCATTTTCCAAGGAAAGGAAGGGAGACAAGCATGGATGTACAAAGTTATATTGCGGATATGATTGAGAAGGCCCGTGCGGCCCAAAAGGAGTTTGAAACCTATAGCCAGGAAAAAGTGGATCAAGCGGTTCGTGCCGTGGGTAAAGCCATTTTCGATGAAGGAGATCCTCTGGCTAAAATGGCGGTGGAGGAAACCCACATGGGGTCCTACGAAGATAAGATTATGAAGAACAAAGGAAAAGCCACTGCAGTTTGGAATCATCTGAAGGGCAAGAAGAGTGTGGGAATCATCAGAGAACTTGAGGACCAAGGGCTGGTGGAAGTAGCCCATCCCAAGGGAGTCATCGGTGCCATTACGCCAGTTACCAATCCGGTAATGACGCCCATGCACAATGCGATGATTGCACTGAAGGGTGCCAATGCCATCATTATAGCACCTCACCCTGCGGGGAAATATGTGGGCAAAAAGAGCTGTGATATCATGAGAGCTGCTTTGAAGGAAGTGGGGGCTCCCGTTGACTTAATCCAATGTATTGAACCGGAAATGATCAGTGTGGAAAGCTCTGCGTTGCTGATGGGCATGGCGGATGTTTGCGTGGCCACCGGAGGTCCCGGAATGGTGAAGGCTGCCTATAGCGCAGGGAAACCTGCATATGGAGTTGGCGCTGGCAACATGCAGTGCATTTTGGATAAAGATGCGGATATTGTGGATGCAGTTCCAAAGATTATTCGGGGCAGGCAGTATGATAATGGGGTTTTGTGTACTTGTGAGCAGAACGTAATCTGCCCGGAAGAAAAGCTGGATGAAGTAATGGCGGAATTTGCAAAACAAGGCGGTTACTACATTAAGGAACAAGAGAATGTAGATAAGCTGAGAGATTTTGTGTTTCCCGGAGGAGACTTGAATAAAAAAATTGTAGGGCTTACGGCCCATGAGTTGGCAAAGCAAGCAGGATTTGATGTTCCGGAAGATACCAAAGTTCTGTTGGCTACGGCCAAAGGTGCCGGAGTTGCGGACACTTTCTCCAAGGAAAAATTGTTCCCTGTCTTGGCAGTATATCCGTATAAGGAATGGAAAGATGCCGTGGACATTGCCATTGCCAACTTGGAATACGAAGGAAAAGGCCACAGTGCTACCGTTCATTCCTTCACCAAAGAAAATATCGAGTATGCCGGTGTGAACATTCCGGTATCCAGGCTTCTGGTGAACGGTATTGGCTCCTCCGGAGTGGGCGGAGCTTACACCAACAGCTTGGTACCCACTGCCACATTGGGCTGCGGTTCCTGGGGCAATAACAGTATCAGTGAGAATTTAGATTACATTCATCTCATCAATATCAGCAGAATCGCCTATACCGATCCCACCAGAAAAGTACCGACTCCGGAAGAGGTTTGGGCCGAATAAAGTTCATATGCATCACTCAAAATGGAAGCCCCGGCAGGTTGATTACTGCCGGGGCTTCTTATTTGGCACACATCTTGCATTATGTAGTCGTGGAAGCTATCGCACAGAAGGAATGATTGAGGTAATGCCAATGACATTAATGGACGAGTATAGGCAAAAGTGTGTGTCTGCAGATAAGGCAGTCCAGGTGATACAGAGTGGCGATTGGGTGGAGTTTGGATGGGGTGCCAGCCATGCGGGACTATTGGCGGAAGCC
>CALFUG010000106.1 GCA_937928455.1 uncultured Clostridia bacterium | reverse complement strand
GCGGGGATGACCCAGGTGGGCCAACCGGAAAGCTTTACGGATTTTCTTCATACCTCTTCGGAAAGCTGGGAGCAGGAGCTTCGTCGGAATGTAACCATTCCATTTTTTGTGACCCAAAAGGTTTTGCCCCATATGATAAAGCAAGGCTACGGAAGAATTGTAAATACATCTTCCGTCACCGGGCCATTGGTGAGCAATCCGGGAGAAGCAGGATACAGTGCTGGCAAAGCGGCTATCGTGGGAATGAGTAAAGCCTTGGCACTGGAAGTGGGGTCTCATGGGATTACTGTAAATAATGTGCTTCCCGGTTGGATTGCCACCTCATCTCAAACAGAGGGCGAAGCGGCGGGAGGAGAAAATACACCCGTAAAGCGTAGCGGCACACCGGAAGAAGTGGCCCATGCTATGGTTTTTCTGGCTTCCAAGGAAGCCTCATATATTACGGGAGCGTCTCTTGTAGTGGATGGAGGAAACATACTCCAGGAATACAAGGGCCCTTCCGAAAATTACTATTAAAGAAAAAATAAAACTTGAAAAAGAAAAGGAAAAAGTGAGGGAAGCATCATGGGACAGGTGAACAGAGAGAAATTACAAGTACAGTACGAAAAAGAAGTTCAGTTGTTTGAAAGAAACCACCCCAAGTCCGGCCAACTTTACCAACAGGCCAAGGACAGTTTGCTTCAGGGGGTGCCCATGAATTGGATGACCAAATGGGCAGGCAGTTATCCTGTTTTTGTAGATCATGCCAAAGGAGCTCATTTCGTAGACGTGGACGGCAACCGTTATCTGGACTTATGCCTGGGAGATACGGGGTCTATGATTGGCCATGCGCCGGATCCGGCGGTGGAAGCTATCACCCGGTATGTTCAAAAGGGAACCACCTTTATGTTGCCAACCGAAGATGCCATATGGAATTCCGAAGAGTTGGGCAGAAGGTTTGGAATGAAATATTGGCAGTATGCTACCAGCGCTACGGATGCCAATCGCTTTTGTCTTCGGCTGGCTCGAGAGGTAACGGGTAGGCCTAAAGTGCTGGTATATAATTGGTGTTACCACGGAACCGTGGATGAGACAGTGGCAGTTTTGGATGAGAACACCGGGCAAACGGTGGCCAAGCCAGGCTCTTTGGGGCCTCAGTGTAATCCGGAAATCACCACCAAGGTGATTGAATGGAATGATGTCTCGGCACTGGAGGAAGCTTTACGGGATGAGGATGTGGCAGCGGTTCTGGCGGAGCCGGTGATGACCAATTGTGGTATCGTTCATCCGGAACCGGGCTATCATGATAGACT
>CALFUG010000105.1 GCA_937928455.1 uncultured Clostridia bacterium | reverse complement strand
AATACGACTTGGCGGGATTCTGTGTAGGAATGGTGGATCGAGATTGCATGGTGGATGGGTCTTCGATTGTGGAAGGAGATGTGTTGATTGGAATTTCTTCCAGTGGTGTGCACAGCAACGGGTTTTCTTTGATTCGAAAGATTGTTATGGAAGAACATAAAATATCTCTAGAAACATATATAGAGGAGTTGGGCGGTACTTTGGGTGAAGAGCTCCTGACGCCGACACGTATATATTCTCAGCTTGTGGGAAAGGTGTTGGAAACAGAAAGGGTGAAGGGCATGGTCCACATTACGGGTGGTGGTTTCTATGAGAATATTCCTCGTATATTGCCCTTAGGGTTGGGGGCAAAAATTTACAGAGACGCATGGAACATTCCGCCCATTTTTTCCTATTTACAAAGGCTGGGAAATGTAGAGGAAAAAGAAATGTTCTCTACATTCAACATGGGTGTAGGGTATATTTTTGTCATATCCAAAGATGGTAAGGATTCCGTCGTGGATATTCTGCAGAAGGAAGGCGAAAAACCATTTTGGATGGGGTCCATCATTCGGGGAGAAGGTGTGACCTTTGAATAGGAAGTATCGGGTAGCAGTGCTCATATCCGGGGGCGGTACTAATTTGCAGGCATTGATAGATGCGATTACTCAGGGCGAAATTCCAAATGCAGAAATTGTGGTTGTAATATCCAGCAATCCAGAAGCAAAAGGATTAGAACGGGCAAAAGAAGCCGGAATTCCCGTTCAGGTGCCGAAAGGTCTTTGCGGTCATAGAGAGTATAGCGAAAACCTGATGCACTTATTGCTGGAAGCTAAGCCGGATTTGGTGGTGCTGGCCGGATACTTGAAAATTCTGAACAAAGAAGTCGTGAATGCCTTTTTGGGAAAAATCATTAATATTCATCCTTCCTTGTTGCCGAAATATGGAGGCAAGGGATGTTACGGATTAAAGGTGCACGAAAAGGTGTTGGAAAGTGGAGATACTGTTACGGGAGCTACGATTCACTATGTGACAGAAGGGGTGGATCAAGGTGAGATTATTCTTCAGAATCATGTTGAGGTAGAAAAAACAGGCAACACCCGCCTTATATGGCCGGTATCGGAACTTTTCAACCTGTTGAAACGACA
>CALFUG010000104.1 GCA_937928455.1 uncultured Clostridia bacterium | reverse complement strand
GCCAGGGACATTATTAACCACACTTCTTTGGAAAACGGACTGGCCTGCGACATGGCATTGGGGTGTTCTACCAACAGCGTTCTGCATCTTCTGGCCATTGCCAACGAAGCGGGATGCCCTTTGGATTTGGCCATATTTAACCAGTTCAGTGGAAAGGTACCTAACCTTTGCCACTTGGCGCCGGTAGGTCCAACCCATATTCAAGATTTGGACGTTGCGGGAGGGGTGCAGGCAGTTATAAAAGAGTTGGATAAAAAAGGCCATATTCATCGAGAAGCCATGACCGCTACCGGAAAAACAGTGGGAGAAAACATCGAAAAGGCCTCTGTGAAAAATCACGAAATTATTCGTCCCATAGAGAATCCATACAGTGAAACGGGAGGCATCGCCATTCTTTGGGGAAATATTGCGAAAAACGGTGCGGTGGTGAAGCGTAGTGCAGTGTCAGAAGAAATGCTGGTTCATTCCGGACCCGCCCGGGTCTTTGATGGAGAGGACGAGGCAATCCAAGATATCTACGATGAAAAAATTCGCCCGGGAGATGTGGTAGTGATTCGGTATGAAGGGCCTCGAGGAGGTCCGGGAATGCGGGAAATGCTAAATCCCACCAGTGCCTTGGCGGGAATGGGATTGGATAAATCGGTGGCTCTCATTACCGACGGCAGATTCAGCGGGGCTAGCCGAGGCGCTTCCATCGGACATGTGAGTCCGGAGGCGGCTCAGTGCGGAGAGATTGCTTTGATCCAGGAAGGGGATATCATCGATATTGATATTCCACAGGCCAAGCTGAACCTCAGAATAACCCCAGAGGAAATGGAGCAGAGAAGAGAAACTTGTGTGCTTCGAGAACCTCGTGTAAAAACCGGTTGGTTGGCACGATATGCCAGAATGGTGACGGATGCGGCGGAAGGTGCGGTACTTCGGTAAAGGAAAGAAAAAGAAAAGAAGGGGAAGTCCTAGGACAACCCCTTTTCTAATTGAACAAATTGTTTCGCTGCTCGGGGGCTGCGGCCTCCGTTTCGAAGGGCATAAGCCTCTGCTCGGGTTTCTTGCTGTTTGGGGTCCATGTCCAGACCGTACTCCTCGGCATAGTGTGCCACGATTTCCAGATAGGTTTTTCGGTCGGGTCTTTGGTAAGTGATGGTTAATCCAAAGCGCCCAGCCAGCCCGATGGTTTCCTGAATGGTATCGTTTTCATGGAGTTCTGTGCCCAAGCGTTGTTCCATGGATTCTCTTACTAAATGTCTTCGATTCGAGGTGGCATAAATCAGAATGTTTTTCCCTTGGGCCGCGGCGCCGCCTTCCAAAACACTTTTTAAAGCCCCGAAATTTTCGTCGGGCTGGGAAAAGGTTAAGTCGTCAATGAATAATATAAATTTCAAAGGATTTTCGGCCAATTGTTCTGTTAAGACAGGAAGTCCATGAAGTTGTTTTTTTTTCAATTCAATCAAACGAAGACCTTGGCTTTGATATTCATTGGCCAGGGCTTTGATGGTGGAGCTTTTGCCAGTGCCTGCATCTCCATAAAGAAGAGCATTGCTGGCGGTTTTCCCATCCAGAAAGGCCCGGGTATTTGTCAGCAGGAGCTTGCGTTCTCTTTCATATCCCACTAGGGAAGAAAGGGTCTGTGGGTCCGGGTTTCTAACGGGCTTCAAACCATTTTCAGTGAACTGAAACATGGTGTATTGACTAAATACCCCGTACCCCCTTGTTGAAAGATGGGCAAGTTTCTCATGGTAGAGATTCTGAAAGGAGTGGGCTGTATTTTCAAAGGATGGTAGGCTGCCCAGAGAGGACGAAAAAGGGGTGACCCATTCCATTATTATGCTGGGTGAAAGCTGGCTCCATTTCTCGAAAAAAGAGAGTTCATGTTGATGACATTGTTGAATATGAGGATTGTTTCGAGAAGAGGCTTTCTGTAAATATAAGGTCTCCATATTCAGAACCAATTGGCTTAGATGATTTCCCAAGTCTCCACCATTTTGGTAAAGATGGTATATGAATGAAGCATAATTCTCCTCCACATTCTGCTGCGTCTGTAAAGAGTCAAGAAATGTCTCAAAGGATTGAATGACAGAATCATTTCGAGCTTCTCTGAAAATTACCAAACATTTTAATTGGTGATTCAATTGTGAGGGATTCATAAACGGGATCTCCTTTGCATCTGTTCTTTGGTTGCTCTTTATTTTAACACATTATATGGTACAATATCTATATGTGTGAAAGGTAGAAGAACGGGGGGATAACTCCCGGGAATGGGTAAAGGATAAAAATTATGGCGAAACTACTAATTGTGGACGATGAAAAAAAGATTCGCGAGGTCATACGAGAGTTTGCAGAGTTCAATGGTCATCAGGTGGAAGAAGCTGCCGATGGCATGACCGCTTTAGGACTGATAAAACTAAATGAGTATGACCTGCTGATTATGGATATTATGATGCCAAAGTTGGATGGGTATTCTGCGGTAAAGGAAATTCGCAAGGTGAAAGATACACCCATCATTATGTTATCCGCTCGAGGAGAAGAATATGACAAGCTATTTGGGTTTGAGTTGGGTATCGACGATTATGTGGTGAAGCCATTTAGTCCTAAGGAACTGATGGCCCGGGTGAATGCGGTGCTAGCCAGAAGAAAAGCGCACAAAGAATCAGACAGCAAAGTGCTGGAATTTGGGGGTCTTTCTATTAACATCCAAGCCCGGTCCGTTATGGTAAACGGAGAGAAGGTGGAATTGACCCCCAAGGAGTATGATTTGTTGTTCTACTTGGTTCAAAATCGGAACATCGCTCTCTCCCGTGACAAATTACTGTCCGACATTTGGGGATACGATTTTTTCGGGGATGATCGCACCATTGATACTCATATTAAGAATCTTCGAAACAACCTGGGCGAATACAGAGATTTTATTGTTACACTAAGAGGAGTGGGATATAAATTTGAGACAGAATAAAGAAAAACAAAAAGCCTTCGATGTACG
>CALFUG010000103.1 GCA_937928455.1 uncultured Clostridia bacterium | reverse complement strand
GGCATATGAAATGGGACTTCCGGTGGCCATACATGCCATTGGAGATCGGGCCATGGAAGGAGTTATCCAAGTTCTGGAGAAATTGATTTTAATGGAGGGAAAGTCTTTCCCAGCGCCCTGCAGAGTGATACACGCACAGATGGTGACAATAGAGCAGCGAAGAAGATTGAAATCGTTGCCAGTGGTATTGGATATTCAGCCGGTCTTTCTTTGTACCGACTTACATTGGATTGAAGATCGAATCGGGAAAGAGAGAATGGAGAATGCTTATATTTGGAGAACATTATGGGAAGAAGGATTGCTGTTAACGGGCGGTTCGGATTGTCCTGTGGAGAGCTATAATCCCTTGAAGGGGATTCACGGCGCAGTGAATCGACAGGATGAAAACGGATTTCCTCCGGAAGGATACTATCCTCAACAGAAGCTATCCCTATATCAAGGATTCTGCCTGTTCACAAGGAATATGCACTATGCAACAGGGCAACAAGATGTATTAGGTACTTTGGAAGTGGGCAAATTTGCGGACTTTGTAATATTGGATCGGGATCCATTTGTCATAGAACCGGAAAAGGTACAAGAGATAAAAGTGAACGCCACCTATGTGGGGGGTGAAAAGGTTTATTCCGCCGAGTGAGTTTGGAATTATGGGAACTATTTGTTATAATATAAAAAATAGGGAAGATGATGAAGAACAGAAATTCCTTCCCTAGTAGAGGGAAATTATGAGTACAGACATTATTATTATCAACGGCCGTGGGTTGCCCATGAATGATGGGGATTCCTTTGATTGGGTCTTCATATCGGGAGATCGTATTTGTGATTTGGGCAATGATCAGGGATATGTTGAATATCAACAGAAAGGTGCCAAGGTGATTGATGCCGGGGGAGGTACTATTTTACCCGGTTTTATTGATAGCCATTTTCACGTGGTTCAAGCCTCTTTGAATTCAAGAAGTGTGGATTTGAGCACCGCCAGATCCTTTGAGGACATTGGCGAAAAGATTGCCGCGGCGGCCCGGAAAAATCCCGGGAAGGCCATTCGGGGGATTCGGTTGGATCAACAAACCCTAAAAGAAAACCGGATGCCGGATCGTATGGTTTTGGATCAGTATTGTAAGGATGTGCCGGTATTTATCAATAGTGTGGAATACCAAATTAGTGTACTGAACACCTATGCGCTTCTTTATTATAAAATACCCTTTACGTTATCCGGAATATATTTTGATGAAAACCAAGTGCCCACCGGGGTGATTACCAAACAGGCAAATATGATTCTTCGTGAAAATGTACTGAGAAACATTACCAGCAGCAGCCGCTTGGAAGCGGTTACCGGATTTTTGGAAAAGGTGGTGGAGCAAGGAATTACCACAGTAAATGCCATGGAAGGTGGTCGTCTTTACAGCGATAAAGATGCGGAGTTTATTTATGAATATTCGGATCGCTTGGCCATAGACACTGTGCTGTTTTACCAAACCATGGATATTTCTAAAATCCAAAGTATGGGGTTGAAGCGAATTGGAGGGTGCCTCTATTTAGACGGTACTTTTGGGGCCAGAACTTCTGCATTATCATTTGAATATGCCGATGCGCCGGGCATTATTGGTGGGTTAAATTTCACCCAAGAAGAACTGGATCAATTTGTGTTGGACTGTTATCAGAATAAGTTGCAGTTGGGTTTGTATTCCATCGGAGATCGGGCTATTGAACAGGCCATAAAATCCCATGAATATGCGTTGGAAAAAACAGGAAATACCGGCCTGAGACATCGGCTGGAGCATGTGGAACTACCTACCCAGGAGCATATAGCAAGATCCAAAGAATTAGACCTGATTTTTTCCATGTCCCCTACTTACGAATATATTTGGGGCGGCCAGGGGAAGTTATATGAAGAAAGACTGGGATTGAACTACAGCAAAACCAACCCATTCCGGAGTATTGTAGAGGCTGGTGTGAAAATTTGTGGCGGTTCCGATTGTGACGTGACACCGGCCAATCCTCTGTTGGGCATTCATTCCGCTGTTAATCATCCGGTGCCTGACCACCGCGTTTCGGTGTATGAAGCCATCAAAATGTTTACTGTAAATGGTGCCTATGCCATTTTTGAAGAGGATGAGAAGGGTGTCATCGAGCCGGGAAAGGTGGCTGACGTGGTAATTTTGGACAAAGATATTATGAAAACGCCACCGGATCAAATTAAAGATATTAAGGTGATAACCACTCTGAAAAATGGGCAAATAATTATGAACATTTCCTAGCGAAATCCACTGTCGGCCATTGTTACGGAGGTCAGTATGCTTTCCATTAATATGTTGGGGGAAGTGAATATCACTTATAAGGGTGAAAAAATTGTGGACAGCCTGAGCAATAAAACGGTGGCCATGATTTGTCTTTTGGTGCTAAACCGGGACAAGAATGTAAGCAAAGAAAAAATTGCCTCCTACTTTTGGCCGGATAGCAACGAAGAAGCTGCTCGATATAATGTGAGGTATAACCTTTGGACCATTGGAAAGCTGATCCCAAAGGATGCTGCGGGAGAGACATTGATTACAACCGGAAAGGACTGTTGCGGAATTAACAACCGATACCGATTTACCTGCGATCGTGTCATGCTGGATACCTACCATTCCAAGGGGAAACGAAGCATTAATGACCTGTTACGACTGAAGGAGCTTTATAAGGGGGATTTCTTAGAGGGAATGTACCTGAAAAACTGTAATGAATTCAATGAGATGATTCTGTTTGAACGAGTAATTTGTCAGAACAAACAGGTAGAGCTTCTGGATGAGCTGGCCAGGGAATATGAAGAGAATCAGCGCTATGAAGAAAGTCTGAAGACCTTGCAAGAAATGCTGGCCATTGAACCATATAATGAAGCTTTTGCCATCCGAGTGATGGGGTTGTACGGTCAACTGGGGAATCGAGCCGCTGCCATTCATTTTTATAAAAAATTTGAACTATCTTTACGAAACAATTTGGGGATTTGTCCCGACCAACAGCTGCAAGAGCAATACCGTTTCATGATGGAGGATTCCATTTCATCCACTGCATCCAAAGGAAAGCCCGGTTCCAAAGGAAAAAAACTCCCATATGTGATGCTGAGACCCATGTGCATCCAACAGGTTGCGTTCTTTTGCCTCGCAGATATGCTTCGTCAAATGGAGGAACAGGAAGGCTATCAAGACATACCCATGGTGGATAGCAATACGCGAATGGATTT
>CALFUG010000102.1 GCA_937928455.1 uncultured Clostridia bacterium | reverse complement strand
GGACGAAAAATGTCACGGGTGTTGGATCAGTTGGGACTGGAGAAGGAAGATGAAGAATAGCACGTTGCAAGAGATTGGGGCACGCTTACGAGAGGCGAAAACGGTGCTATTATTTCCCCATGTCAATATGGATGGGGATGCTTTGGGTTCCGCGGTGGCTTTGTGTAAGGGTCTTCGTACTCTGGGGAAAAAGTGTCATATCTTGATCGAAGATGAAATTGCCCAATACTTGCGATTTTTAGAAAAGGATTACTGCATTTCTGCTGGTGAGAAAGTGAAGAATCCGGAGCTCTGCATTGCGGTGGATTGCGGAGAGGTTTCTCGCTTCCAAGGAAGAAAGGATCATTTTTTCAAAGGCCAGCATACCATGTGCATCGACCATCACTTATCTACGGACCCTGTTTTTGATTATAATTATATCGACACCGATGCTTCGGCAACGGCCATGTTGGTATACCGTATTTTGAAAGAATTAAATGTACCGTTGGACCGTGAAATCGGAGAAGCCATATGGGCAGGGATTACCACAGATACTGGAAATTTTCAATATTCCAACACCACGAAGGAAACCCACTTGATTGTAGCAGAACTCTATGATTTGGGCATCGATCACAATGATGTGAGTGTGAAGATTTATGAAAACATCCGGCCGGAAAAGATTCTAATGACCAATAAAGTTATGGACAACTTGACCTTTTTCGCCGGTGGAAAAGGTGCCATCACTTATGCCACCCATTCCATTCTAAAGGAGACAGGTGCAACCCCGGATGAAACGGAAGGAATTGTGGAGACATTGCGCTGCATTTCCGGCGTGGAAGTAGCCGCTTTTCTGAGGGAGGACGGAGCAGACAACATCAAGGTGAGTATGCGGTCAAAAACCCAGGCCAACGTGGCAGAAATCGCCATGAGGTTTAATGGGGGTGGTCATCGTAAGGCAGCGGGGTGTACCATTCGGGCTACCATGGAGTTCGCTTTGAAGATGATTATCAACGAAATTGAAATTACCCTACGCGAGATGGAGAATCAGAAAGCATAAAAACCCATGGAAAAATCATTTCCCAATATGGATGGGATTATCTTATTAAACAAACCACCGGGAATGACTTCTCATGATTGTGTGGCTCGGATGCGTCGAATTTCCGGCATTCGAAAAATCGGTCACACGGGGACCTTGGATCCTCAGGCGACGGGATTGCTTCCCCTTTGCTTGGGACAAGCCACTAGAATCATTCCGTATCTGGAGGAAGATGACAAGGTCTATGTTTGCAAGGTGACTTTCGGTGCCCGGTCGGACACGTATGATATATGGGGAACCATGGAGGAGAAGAGGCGGGAAGAAGCAGATGGATTGGGGAATCTCTCCCAGGGAAAAATTCAGTCCGCCTTGGAAGCTTTTCGAGGAGAGATTATGCAGAAGCCTCCCCTATTCTCCGCCATTCGCGTGGATGGGAAACGGCTTTATCAGTATGCCAGAGAAGGAAAGCAAGTTGAGGTTCCCGAAAGGAAAGTTACCATTCATGACATTCAAATGATGGAATACCGGGATTCGGAAAAAGAGGCCTTACTGCGGATTCATTGTTCCAAGGGGACTTATGTCCGAAGTATATGTCATGACCTAGGCAATGCTTTGGGTTGTGGTGGGGTTATGTCTGGTTTGGTGAGAATGGCATGTGGTGCCATGCGCTTGGAAAATGCAGTAACCTTTGAAGAATTGACATCCATGGAGGATGTGATAAAAAATATAACCCCTATGGAGAAACCCTTGGTGCGTTTGGGAAAAATTCAAGGGAAAATTTCCATGAGAAAAGCATTGGAAGATGGGAAATCTGTGGATGTGATCCATCTGGAAATATCAACTCCTGAGGTGGGAACTCACAAACCGGTTAAATATAGAATGATGCTGGAAGAAGAGCTGGTGGCCATAGGGACCATTCAAAGGGGACTCTTCTACCCGGAAAGGGTTTTCAAAAAAAAGGAAAGAGACGTATTGTAAATCATGAAGATATATCATTCACTGGAAGAAATAGAATCCAACCAGCCAATGGTGATTGCCCTGGGAAATTTTGACGGGATTCATCTGGGCCATCGGGAAATTATAGAACGTGCGGTGCGAAAGGCCAGCGAGCTAGGGTTGGAAAGTGGCATTTTTACTTTTGCCAATCACCCTCGCAATGTGATTATGAACGAAGAGTTTACCAAGAATATTATTTACTTCGAGGAAAAGGCCAGAATTCTTCGTCAGTTGGGGGTGGACCACTTATTTAATATCACCTTTGACGAAACGATTATGGAAATGACCCCGGAAACCTTTGTCAGGGAATTGCTGTGGAAGAGGCTCCATATGAAATACGGATTCTGTGGGTTTAATTATCGGTTCGGCAGCAAAGCCTTGGGGGATACAGAGGTATTGCAACGAGTCGGTGCAGAAGTGGGTTTTGAAATTGAGGTGGTGCCTCCGGTAATGATAGATGGCCAGGTAATCAGCAGCACATTGATCCGAAATCTAATCTCCGAAGGGCAGGTGGACCAGTGCTTGAAATACATGGGAAGACCGTATTCCATCAATGGTGAAGTGGTGGTAGGAAATAAGATTGGACAAACCATCGGATTTCCCACGTCCAACCTGATTATCGATGAAACTATGGTGTCTCCAGCCAATGGAGTATACATTACCTTGTGTACTTATCATGGCGTAACATACCCCAGCATAACCAACGTGGGTAACAAACCCACCATCGGAAAGTATGAAAAAAATGTAGAAACCCATATTTTTGGGTTTGACAAGGAACTTTATGGCAAAAGCATTCATGTAGAGTTTTTGGTAAAAACACGAGATGAAATAAAATTTGATTCGGTGGAGGCATTGGCGGACCAAATTAAGAGAGACTGTTTCGCAGCCAAGGCGTATTTTTCGAAATGATGTAGACAATGATCATGTTTTATGATATCATCAATTGTTGTGTAAGTACCTTCGCTTAGTATTTCGAGGACTCCGACGGATACTCAGCGAGAGGTGAATCAAGAAAAGGAGAAATGAAAATGATTGATCAAGCAAAAAAAGCTGAGATTATGAAAGAATATCAGCTAAAAGAAGGCGATACTGGTTCGCCCGAGGTGCAAGTGGCCGTGTTAACGTATCGAATTAATGATTTGAATGAGCACCTGAAGATTCATAAGAAAGACCATCATTCCCGAAGAGGCTTGCTGAAAATGGTTGGCCAGAGAAGAAATCTTCTCAATTACCTAAAGGATAAGGATGTGGAACGGTACAGAAGTCTGATTGCTCGTTTAGGTTTGAGAAAGTAGTACAACTTAAAAATTTAAGCGGAGCCAAGATTGCTCCGCTTTTATTTATATTTATTTGTTAGCGTGAAAAACGCAAAGAAGTTAGAATTAACAGGAGGTAGTTGTTAATTATGAGATTTGAAGATTACAAAACCTATCGCACGGCGCTGGGTGGAAGATTATTGCAAATGGAGATTGGTAAGGTGTGTGAGTTGGCCAATGGTCAAGTTACACTGCGGTACGGTGATACTGTGGTGAATGTAACGGCTTGTGCCTCGGAAGCTCCCAGACCGGATGCTGATTTTTTCCCATTGACCTGCGATTATGAAGAACGAATGTATGCCGCTGGGAAAATTCCCGGAGGATTTATCAAGAGAGAGGGTCGACCCAGTGAAAAGGCGATTCTCAGCTCACGACTGATTGACCGACCCATTCGACCGCTGTTTCCGAAGGGTTACTATCATGATGTACAGGTGGTAGCTACCGTTATGTGCGTAGACCCGGATTGTCCTCCGGATGTGGTGGCTATGATAGGGTCTTCTGTGGCTCTTAGCATATCCGATATCCCCTTCGAAGGACCCACCGGATCTGTGTCCATCGGCAGAGTGGGTGGAGAATTTGTGGTGAACCCCACTCTGGCACAAAGAGAAGAAAGCGACTTGCATTTAATCGTAAGCGGAACAAAAGAGGCTATCATGATGGTGGAGGCCGGATTCCAGGAAGTCCCGGAAGATGTGGTTTTGGAAGCGATTATGTTTGCTCATGAGGAGATTAAAAAAATTGTTTCCTTCATCGAGGACATTACAAAAGAGGTGGGAAAGCCGAAAAAAGAAGTGGTTTTATACAAGGTTTCGGAAGAAGTGGACACTGCGGTTCGTCAGTATGCTACGGCGAAAATGCGGGAAGCCATTCAAACGGAAGATAAGCTTCAGCGACTGGAAAATATGGACCGGGTGGAGAAGGAAGCCAAGGAGCATTTTGCGGAAATTTTCCCCGATAATGGGAAGGATGTATCCGGTGTTCTATACAGTATAACCAAGGAGCAGGTTCGAGCCATGATTCTGGACGAAGGAATTCGTCCGGATAATCGAAAGCCGGATGAAATCAGACCTATATGGTGTGAAACAGGTTTCTTGCCTAGAACGCATGGGACCGGATTGTTCAAGAGAGGACAAACTCAGGTGTTGAGTGTTGCCACATTGGCTCCGGTAAGAGAAGCGCAAACCATAGATGGTATTGGAGATGAAACGGAAAAAAGATATATGCATCATTACAATTTCCCGCCTTACTCTGTAGGAGAAGCCAGACCTATGCGTTCCCCGGGAAGAAGAGAAATTGGTCATGGTGCCTTGGCAGAGAGAGCTTTGCTTCCGGTACTTCCTCCGGAGGAAGTGTTCCCTTATGCTATCCGTGTAGTGAGTGACGTGTTGTCCAGTAACGGGTCTACTTCCCAGGCATCGGTTTGTGGCAGTACGCTAGCATTGATGGATGCGGGAGTTCCCATCACCCGACCGGTGGCAGGAATTGCGATGGGATTGATTGAACGGGTGGAAGAGGACGGATCCAGTACCATGGCCATTCTTTCGGATATTCAAGGAATGGAAGATTTTCTGGGAGATATGGACTTTAAAGTTGCCGGTACGGAAAAGGGCGTGACTGCCATTCAAATGGACATCAAAGTGCACGGCCTTTCCAGAGAAATTCTGGAGCAAGCGCTGACACAGGCCAAAGAGGGCCGAATGCACATTATGGCAAAGATGATGGAAGAAATTTCAGAGCCCAGAAAGGATTTATCTCCTTATGCACCGCGTATTATCACCATGCAGATTGACCCGGACAAGATTCGAACGGTCATTGGACCGGGAGGAAAAACCATCAATCGAATCATCGCGGAAACCGGTGTAAAGATTGACATCGACGATACGGGACTTATCTATATTGCCGCACCGGACATGGAGACGGCAAAATTGGGAGTGGCTGAAATCGAGCTCTTGGTTAAGGATGTGGAAGTGGGCGAAGTCTATGATGGAGTGGTTACTCGATTGATGGCCTTTGGCGCATTTATCGAAATACTTCCCGGAAAAGAAGGCTTATTGCACATCTCCAAGATGGCGAAGGAACGGGTTGAAAAAGTGGAGGATGTGATGAATGTTGGGGACAAGGTGAAGGTTAAGGTCACCGAAATCGACAGTCAGAACCGAATCAACCTATCTCGAAAAGAGCTGCTTTAGCAACGAGATGATCTTGGCATAATGAATAGAACGATCGGGAATGAAAACCTTCGAGTTGTTTATCGAGGGTTTTTTCTTAGGTTGAATCCAAATAGTGGGTTTTCGGAAATTATTTGGCGGATGAGAAATTACTCATTGAATTGGTCGGCTTTGTAGATTATAATGAATATAATATTAGCTAGATTATAAACACAGAAATTTTGCAATAGGATCACGCTTTTCTTTCGGGAATTATTGGCAAGAGGCGGAAATGCTAGATGACAGGAGGATAATATGGAAGAGAAAAAATGTCCTGTGACGGGACACATGGGAAAAAGATCGACTGGCGCCGGCACCACCAACAGAGACTGGTGGCCAGATCAACTGAATTTAAGAATGCTCCATCAGAACTCATGTCTTAGCAATCCGATGGATGGAGATTATAACTATCGGGAGGAATTTGCGAAATTAAATTTACAGGAAGTAAAGGAAGACCTTTATCAATTGATGACGGACTCTCAAGAGTGGTGGCCGGCTGATTACGGTCATTACGGTCCATTGTTTATCCGAATGGCCTGGCATAGTGCGGGTACCTATCGGATGGGTGACGGTCGGGGTGGAGCCAGTGATGGTACACAACGGTTTCCCCCGTTAAATAGTTGGCCGGACAATGTGAATCTGGATAAGGCCAGAAGGCTGCTATGGCCCATTAAAAAGAAGTATGGAAGAAAAATCTCCTGGGCGGATTTAATGATTCTGGCAGGGAACTGTGCTTTGGAGTCCATGGGATTTGAAACATTTGGATTTGCCGGAGGAAGAGAAGACGTATGGGAGCCTCAAGAAGACGTATATTGGGGGTCGGAAAGTGAATGGTTGGGAGATGAAAGATATTCCGGGGAGCGTAAGCTGGAAAACCCCTTGGCAGCGGTGCAGATGGGATTGATTTATGTCAATCCGGAAGGACCCAATGGAGTGCCTAGTGCCATGGCGTCCGGAAAAGATGTAAGGGAGACCTTCGCTCGAATGGCCATGAATGATGAAGAGACGGTGGCATTGGTGGCCGGGGGACATACTTTTGGCAAGTGTCATGGTGCCGGACCGGCCACTCATGTGGGTCCGGAGCCGGAGGCAGCCCCTATAGAACAACAAGGCCTTGGCTGGAAGAGCAGTTATAAAAGTGGGAAGGCCGGGGACACCATTGGAAGCGGCATTGAAGGCGCGTGGAAGCCAAAGCCAACAAAATGGGATATGGGATATTTGGAAACCTTGTTTAAATACGATTGGGATTTGGTGAAAAGCCCGGCAGGGGCTTGGCAGTGGATTCCCACTGATCCGGAAGCGAAACACACAGTGGAAGATGCCCATGACCCGGAGAAACGTCATGCACCCATGATGACTACTGCCGACATGTCTCTCAGAATGGATCCCGGATTTCAACCCATTGCAAAGAGATATTTGGAAAATCCGGAGGAGTTTGCCAAGGCATTTGCCAAGGCCTGGTTTAAATTGACCCATCGAGATATGGGGCCTCGATCCAGGTATCTGGGACCGGAGGTGCCGGAAGAAATTCTCATTTGGCAGGATCCTGTTCCACCGGTAGACCATCCTTTGGTAGACGACGAAGCAATCCAGGCATTGAAGAAGGAGATTTTGGAATCGGGACTATCTCTTCGTCAGTTGGTGTTTGTGGCATGGGCATCTGCTTCCACCTTCCGCGGATCTGACAAGCGCGGTGGTGCCAATGGCGCTCGGATTCGTTTGGAGCCCCAGTGCAATTGGGAAGTCAATGAGCCGGAAACTTTGAAAGAGGTCTTGACAGCATTGGAAGGAATTCAGAGAAGGTTCCATGAGAAACACCATGAAATGAAAATATCTTTAGCGGACTTAATTGTTCTAGGAGGCGGAGTTGCCATTGAGGAGGCCGCAAAACAAGCAGGGGTAGAAGTAGAAGTGCCATTCCATCCGGGCAGAACTGATGCAGGTCAAGATGATACAGATGTGATGGCGTTTCATGTGTTGGAACCCAAAGCAGATGGGTTCCGAAACTATATGAAGGCAAAATATGATACAAAACCGGAAGAGATGTTAGTGGATAAAGCACAGTTGCTCACGTTGACAGCTCCTGAGATGACAGCTCTTGTGGGAGGTCTGCGGGTTCTGGGGGCAAACTATGGACAGAGCGGCTATGGGGTGTTTACCAAAAGGCCCCAGATTCTCACCAATGACTTTTTCCGGCATTTGCTGGATATGAATACGGAATGGAAACCATTGGACGAAGAGACGGGGGTTTATGAGGGAGTGGATCGAAAAACAGGAGAGTCTCTGTGGACGGCCACCCGAGTGGATTTGATTTTTGGATCTAATTCGCAACTACGTGCTTTGGCGGAAGTGTATGCCGCTGAGGATGGCCAGGAAAAATTGGTGCGGGACTTTGTGAAGGCCTGGACCAAGGTGATGGAAGCGGATCGATTTGATTTGAGCAAATAATATTTTGTCTAAGAGTCGAGGGCAATCTTGAAAAACATGAAAAACGGACTCTATCTAGTGGTTGGAACCATAACGTTGGTTGTGGGGATTATCGGAGTATTTATCCCGGTTCTCCCCACGACTCCTTTTTTGTTGTTGTCTTCTTTTTGCTATCTTCGAAGCTCCTCTAGAATGTATCACTGGCTGATGGGGCATAAGGTACTAGGACCGTATATTTCAAGTTATATGATTTATAAGGGGATTACCCGTAAGAATAAAGTGGTTTCTTTGGTATTTTTGTGGACCACCTTGACAATTTCTATGGTGTTCATCGGTAAAGATATTGTGACGTGGGTTCTCCTCGTTGTGGGAACTCTGGTTTCCATTCACATCCTCATGTTGAGGACGCTGACCCAAGAGGAACAAGAAGAGATTCGCAGGATGGTGGGTGAAAATCGTAGATAAGTCCTTCCCTTTACAATCGTTGGCAATCTGTTTATACTGTGTATTATTAAAGCATTCTGCATGAAACCCGTTGGTTCGGGTATACTTATATCAACCACAAGGGGAAAGGAGGCCATGAGATGCCCATCATCATATTTGCACTGGTGTTGGCCGGGCTGTTTGTACTGTACTATTTTTTGCTGAACAATGCCTCCTTTTATACCACCGAAAAACCCAAAGAGAAGGGGCCATTTGATGTCATTTACCTTCCGGAGGATTTGGAGGCAGAAAAACAAAAGCGTAAACAGCGGGAAGCTGCCCGAACGGAGAATATGTCCCAAGGGAAAAAGGATAGTGCGGAAAATCCGGAAGATGATTCCAAAGAGGAATCGGGCAAGGAAGAAAAAGCGGATGAAGATACGGAATAACATGCTGGAAACCATCGGGGGTACTCCGTTGGTACAGCTTCAAAAAATGGAGAATGTAATCGGGAACCAAGTTCGGTTGTTGGGCAAAATGGAGTGTTTCAATCCGGGAGGAAGTGCCAAGGACCGGGCGGCCTTGTCCATGATTGTGGATGCGGAAGAAAAGGGCCGCCTTGTTAAGGGTTCTGTTATTATTGAGCCCACCAGCGGAAATACCGGAGTGGCTTTGGCGGCTATTGGGGCACAAAAGGGATATGCGGTGATACTGACCATGCCGGAAACCATGAGTGTGGAGCGCCGTAATATATTAAAAGCCTATGGTGCAAAGCTGGTATTGACACCGGGCAGTGAAGGCATGAAAGGTGCCATCGCGGAGGCGGAAAAAATTCTTAAAGATACTCCCCACGGCTTTATGCCAAGCCAATTTACCAACGGGGCAAATGCAAATGCTCATTATAAGACCACAGGGCCTGAGATCTGGGAAGCCACAGAGGGCAAGATACATGGTTTTATCGCTGGCGTAGGGACGGGCGGCACCATTTCAGGTGTAGGGAGATATTTGAAAGAGCAAAATCCATCGATTCAGATTGTCGGTGTGGAACCGGACGGTTCCCAAGTATTGGGGAAGGGTCAGGCCGGACCTCATGGGATTCAAGGGATTGGAGCCGGGTTCGTTCCGGAGATCCTCAATCGGGATGTCATTGATCGGGTCATCCCGGTTACGGAAGAAGAAGCTTATAAATATGGTCGTATGATGGCACGGGAGGAAGGCTTGCTGGTAGGGATTTCTTCCGGTGCCGCATTGGCCGCTGCCATTAAGGTGGGAAAGCTTGCAGAAAACAAAGGAACCACCTGGGTGGTACTTCTTCCAGACACAGGGGAACGATATTTATCGACGAAGATGTTTCAAGAAAACGTATAGGGATAGGTAGTAGATATGGGAAAAATAAGAGAGGATTTAAAATCCATTCAAAAGAGGGATCCGGCTTGCCGCAATAGCTTGGAAGTGGTATTTCTCTATTCGGGATTTCATGCGTTGGTGTTTTATCGAATCGCGCATCGGTTTTACCAATGGCGGCGATTTTTCATAGCCAGATTCATTTCTCAGCTGGGAAGGTGGTTGACCGGAATCGAAATTCATCCGGGTGCTACCATTGGAAGAGGTCTTTTTATTGACCATGGCAGCGGTGTGGTGATTGGAGAAACCACGGAAATTGGTGATTATTGCACCTTGTACCAAGGGGTTACGCTGGGTGGTACGGGAATCGTTCAAGGCAAGAGACATCCCACCCTAGGAGACGATGTATTGGTGGGAGCCGGTGCAAAGGTGTTGGGACCCTTTAAAGTGGGAGATCACGCCAAGGTAGCCGCCGGAGCGGTGGTATTGAATGAGGTGCCGCCTTATGCTACAGCGGTTGGAGTCCCCGCAAAAATAATTTGTGGCTTTGCCACAGACCCCGCCGGGGAAAAGACAGGAAACCAGGATGTGGATCAGATCAACATAGAAGATCCCATTATGTTGGAGTTGTGCCGGCTGGAAAAACAAATGGAGCTTATGGAAAATAAATTGAAAGAGTTGGAAAAAAAGACGTAAAGACGTAAATAAAAACCCTTTCAAGCATATGCTTGAAAGGTTTTTTGTGTTATTAGAGTGAAACGCGCTGTACGTCCAAACTGATGGGGCGGCCATTGATATCCGCGGGGTTAAGAGATTCTTTCGAATCTACGATCTCAAGTGCTAATGTTTCTGACATGATGTGTTCTCGATGTACGGCTACGGCATCCCATACTTCTTGGTCTGCATGTAGCAATATATGGATTCGATCCATCATTTCAAAGTCCTTTTGTTTTCGCATTTGTTGAACCTTGGAAATCAATTCGCGAGCCAGACCTTCCTGAACCAATTCCGGTGTGAGGTTGGTGTCTAAAATGGTGAAAAGGTTGTTTTCCATTGCCACCGAAAAACCTTCTTTGGCATCAATGCGCACATCCAAGTATTCTTTTGTGATGGAATGGCTTTCACCTCCCAGAGAAATTTCCATTTCTTGCTGACTTTCCAACTGGTGAACCAAATCTTTAGCATTCTGGTTCTGAAGGTAGGTAGAAAAATCTTTTATTTTTCCGCCCAGCGCCGGACCGGCTACTTTGAAATTTGGTTTTAGCTGGAAATTCATAAACCCATCCAAATCTTTTTCAAAGACCACATCCTTCACGTTCAATTCTTCCTTTAACAGGTCTGTTAAATCGGAAATTAAGTCTTCGTATTTGCCATCCACCAGGATTTTTGGCAGAGGCTGCCTTACCTTGATTCGTTCCTTTTCCCGGGTTCCTCGCCCCAACCCCACCAGGTCCCGGATTAGGTCCATTCTTTTTTCTACATTATCGTCCAAAAATTCCGGGTTCCCTTTGGGGAAGAAGGAAATATGTACGGACTCTTCCCCCGTTAGCTTCGTATATATTTCATCGGAAAGGAATG
The DNA here is from genome assembly GCA_937928455.1 of uncultured Clostridia bacterium. Lineage (GTDB taxonomy): Bacteria > Bacillota > Clostridia > Peptostreptococcales > Anaerovoracaceae > JAAZGD01. The sequence goes on along the minus strand of CALFUG010000102.1, from coordinate 1,990 downwards.
GGGCAAAGGGTGCGGACAATTGACATACCCCTACCAACAACTCATACGTTGTGGCGTAGACACTTTGTTTATCCAGGGACATTTCCTCTCCGTAGAATCTTCGCCGTGCACGGCGGATATACCAGTTTGAGAAGTCCTCGGATACAAATTCCTGTATTTTTCGTACGGATTTCATATGATCGTATCGATTCATTTCCTCGGTAACTTCCAGAATCAATCGATGGAATTTACTGAGAATCCATCGGTCCAACTCCGGCCTTTGTGGGTAAGGGACCGTCATGGCTTTGGGATCTGTTTCATCCTGGTTGGAATAGAGCACAAAGAAATTATATATATTGCGTAACGTGCCGAAGAATTTACTGTTTACTTCTTTTAATCCCTCTTCGTCAAACTTGGTAGGAGACCAGGCAGGAGACACGTACAACAAATACCAACGGGTGGCATCCGCTCCATACTTATCGAACATTTCAAACGGGTCTACTGTGTTCCCCTTTGATTTGCTCATCTTTTTGCCTTCTTTGTCCAAAATTAAATCGTTGACCAATACATTGCGGTATGGCGCTTGTTTTTTGATGAAGGTGGAGATGGCCATGAGAGAATAGAACCATCCTCTCGTCTGGTCAATCCCCTCGCATATGAAGTCTGCTGGAAACAATTCTTCATCAAAGCGTTCTTTGTTTTCAAAGGGATAATGCCATTGGGCAAAAGGCATGGCTCCGGAGTCAAACCAGCAGTCCATGACCTCGGGGATTCGTTCCATGGTTCCTCCACATTTGGGGCATGTTAAGTGCACATCATCCACATAAGGGCGATGGAGTTCAATATCGATGGAAATTTTTTCTCGGGCTTTGTCTTTGAGCTCCTGACGACTTCCCACACATTCCAAGTGGCCACAATCGCAACGCCATATCGGAATCGGAGTGCCCCAATAACGATTTCTGGAGATGGCCCAGTCCTTTACTTCCTCCAGCCAGTTTCCAAATCGCTTATCCCCCACAAAGTCTGGATACCAATTCACCGAGTTGTTATTGGATACTAAGAGATCCCGTAAACGGGTCATTTCGATATACCAACTGGGCTTAGCATAGTAAATGAGGGGGGTGGTGCATCTCCAACAATGGGGATAGTTGTGATTGATCCTCTCCTTGGAAAACACTTTGTTGTTTTCCGATAAGTACTTCAATATATCTACATCAAGCCCTTCCTCCATGACAAAGCGTCCAGCCCAAGGGGTTTCCGTGTATTCCCCCTCTTCGTTCACAGGATTCATCACCGCTAAATCATATTTTCTTCCGGTATTGTAATCGTCTTCTCCAAAAGCGGGAGCGGTATGGACAATTCCAGTCCCATCTTCGATTGTTACATAGTCTGCCAAGGTCACGAAGAATGCCTTTTTCCCGGGGTCGGGAGTCACGAAAGGCATCAGCTGTTCATACTCAATATATTCCAACTCTGAACCTTTCATTTCCTCTATGACGTCATATTTCCCTTCTCCAATAATGGAGTCAGCCAGTGCCTTGGCCACATAAAGAACTTGCTCCGGGGCATTTTCTACATCCTGGTGGGCCTTTACTTTTACATAATCCACATCGGCGCCTACGGTCAGGGCTACGTTGGATGCCAAAGTCCAGGGAGTAGTAGTCCACGCTAAAAAGTATTCATCCCGGTCTTTTCGCTTAAACTTCACGGTTACTGTGAGAGTTTTCACATCCTTATATCCTTGGGCCACTTCATGGGAAGCCAAGCCGGTTCCGCATCGGGGACAATAAGGTAAAATTTTGTGACCTTCATATATCATGCCGTCTTTGAAAAATTCCTGGATGATCCACCAACAGCTTTCAATATAGTCATTATTTAGTGTGATATAGGGGTCATCCATATCGATGAGAAAGCCCATCCTCTCCGTCATTTGTCGCCAGAGGCCCTCATACTTGAAGACGGATTCTTTGCATTTTTCATTGAACTCTCGAATTCCATACTTTTCGATATC
>CALFUG010000101.1 GCA_937928455.1 uncultured Clostridia bacterium | reverse complement strand
GGGAGCTTTCGGACGATGGTATTCACTTTTACCATTCGTTGCACTCCCAGTGCCAACACAATGGTAACTACGGCGGGCAACCCTTCCGGAATGGCCGCTACTGCCAGGGAAATGGCGGTTAGCAACATTTCCATCAAATCCCTGCCTTGTATGACTGCAATGACAAACAATGCCACGCACAAAACAACGGCTACAATTCCAAGGAGCTTTCCCAGGTCTCCCAATCTTTTTTGGAGGGGAGTCATTTGCTCTCCTGCCTCATTAATCATTTTCGCAATTTTCCCGATTTCTGTTGACATGCCGGTAAATGCTACCACCCCTTCTCCCCGGCCATAGGCAACACTCGTGGACATGAACCCCCAATTGAGTCGGTCTCCCAAAGAGGTTTTCTCCGTAGATAGAAATTCCCAATCTTTTTCCACCGGCACGGATTCTCCAGTCAAAGCAGACTCCTCTACTTTTAAATTTACGGTCTTTGTTAGAATCAAGTCAGCAGGGATTACACGTCCTGCTTCCAAAATCACCACATCCCCCGGAACCAAGGTAGTGGCATCTACTTCCAGCAAACCACCATCCCGTCGCACCATGGCCATGGGGCTGCTCATTTTTTTCAAAGCTTCCAGGGATTCTTCTGCCTTTGCCTCTTGCACCATCCCTATAATGGCATTCAATAGAATAACGGCGATGATAATAATACTGTCGCCAAACTCTTTCAGTACCGTTGAGATGATAACGGCAACAAACAGAATATATATCATGGGATTACGCAGTTGGGCGATGAACATTTGCAACTTGGTTTTCTTCTTTTTCTCCTGGAATTGGTTGGGACCGTATTCCATCTGCCTTTTTTCTGCTTCTTGACTTGACAATCCTTGCTCAATGTCTACTCCCAGATCCTCCACGGTTGGTTGCAATGACGAAATTTCTAACATATTTACTTCCTCTCTTCCTCCTGAAAATCCTAGCAGTCTTCTCCGTTTCCACTCCAAAGTATAAAAAAACTTCAGAATAATATTAGATGACTAACATTACGCCAAAGTCTTGTTACCTGTACGGGTTTACGGCCAGGCCCATGGGCCGAGTGTTGATCCGCAAACTTAAAACTACTCCCCTTATGCAGTATGTCCCAAGTATTTTAACACAACAGGAAAGAAGCCGTCAAACAAAAACACAAAGGTCTGTTCGACCTTTGTGTTCTATCCTTATTTGGCATAATCTATAGCTCGAGTTTCCCTCACCACATTGATTTTGATTTGCCCGGGATACTCCAGTTCACTCTCAATCTTCTTGGAGATTTCTCGTGCCAAGAAAACGATTTCCTCATCATTCATCTCTTCTGGCTTTGCAATAATACGAATCTCTCTTCCCGCCTGGATGGCAAAGGATTTTTCAACGCCCGGAGTAGTATTGGCAATTTCTTCCAGCTTTTGCAGTCTCTTGATATAAGTCTCCAGGGTTTCCCTTCGAGCACCCGGTCTGGCGGCTGAAAGGGCATCTGCTGCACCAATGAGTATGGCCTCCATGTTTTTCGGCTCATAATCTCCATGATGTGCCGCCATACCGTCGATTACGGCCTGTGGCTCTTTATACTTCTTCAACACATCGATTCCAATGTCAACATGAGTTCCTTCCACTTCATGATCAATGGCTTTTCCAATGTCATGAAGTAATCCCGCTCTTTTTGCCAGCTTAATGTCTAATCCAAGCTCTGCGGCCATTAAGCCTGCCAAGTGGGCCACTTCAATGGAATGTTTTAACACATTTTGACCATAACTGGTTCTATATTTTAGCCTTCCTAACAATTTAATCAACTCCGGATGAAGATTATGAATTCCCACTTCAAAGGTGGCGGCTTCTCCTTCTTCCTTAATGATTTGGTTTACTTCCTTTTCGGCCTTTTGCACCATTTCTTCAATGCGAGCCGGGTGAATTCTTCCATCCACAATTAATTTTTCCAGAGCGATTCTCGCTACTTCACGGCGTACCGGATCAAAGCCCGATAAAATAACCGCCTCCGGGGTGTCATCGATGATTAGATCAATCCCTGTTAAGGTCTCGATGGCTCTTATATTCCGGCCTTCCCGACCTATAATTCGTCCCTTCATCTCATCGTTAGGTAACGGGACTACAGACACAGTAGACTCCGCCACATGATCCGCGGCACATCTTTGTATGGCGCCAGTGATGATTTCTTTCGCCTTCTTATCTCCCTCATCTTTCGCCTTTTGAATGATATCCTTTATGAGCAAACTGGCCTCATATCGAATTTCCTTTTCACAATTAGACAAAAGTAAAGCTTTGGCTTCTTCTACAGAATACCCGGAAATTCTCTCCAATTCCTCCATTTGTTTTTCAAGGAATCGATCTACCTCTTGTTGTTTTTCAATGATTTTTTGTTCTTTTAATAAGATGTTTTCTTCTTTCTTTTCGATATTGTCCAGTTTTTTATCAATAGACTCTTCTTTTTGGATGAGCCTCTTTTCGCTCTTTTTAATTTCTTCTCTTCGTTCTCTGATTTCTCGTTCTATTTCACTTCGTAATCGATGGGCTTCTTCTTTCGCTTCCAGAGCAATTTCCTTCTTAATGGTTTCCGCTTTGTTTTCCGCATCTAACACAAGATTTTTTGCGGTTTGTTCCGCACTTCCAATGGTTTTCTCTGCCACATTCTTCCGGATAATGTATCCTACAAGAATGCCTACGACTAAAGTCCCTATCGAAGCCAATATTGCAATCAATATTGTTATCGTTGGCATAGTCTGTCCTCCTTCCAAATCGTATTCTTTTTTTATGATCCGATGATACGATCAACAATTTTGCTGAAATTTTCATAGATGTAAGTGCCTTTTTTATAGACGATTGGAAGACCATAGTTGGATGATATATTGATGTTTTCGTCATATTGAATAACGCCAACAATAGGAATCCTCATTAATTTTGAGATTTCTTGAATACCGGGTACCATTCCCTGACTCATCAACCTGGCAATGGCCTTATTTACCACGCAACAACGATTTCTGATACCTAAATCTCCCAGAAAACGATCCATGTGGTCCGCATCCCTGATGGCAGCATAGTCGGGAAGAGTCACAACGACTCCTAAGTCGGCACCCGCTGCCGCAACAATCAATCCATCATTAATACCGGCTGGTCCGTCTATAATAATATAGTCGAACTGCTTTCGCAGTTTTCGGCAAAGCACTTGCATGTGAAGCGGTGTAATTTCACCGTCCTCCCGGCTGGGAGAAGCGGCCATAAAATGCAAATGTGGAAAAGCCTTATGGGAAATAATCGCCTGGCTAATTCGACATACACCGGTACACACATCTCGTACATCGTACACTACTTTATTCTCAAGTCCGAGGGCTAAATCCAGGTTTCTAAGCCCAAGATCCAGGTCAATCAACAACACCTCAAAACCACGCTGGGCCAGAATAACACCAGCGTTAGCTGTAAAGACGGTTTTTCCTGTGCCGCCTTTTCCTGACGCTATCAATATGACCTCACCCATGTTGTCCTCGCATTGAGTTATTTCGCTTCCATATTATAGCATCTTTTGTGGGTAAGTGACAATAAAATATAATGAATCGGTGGAAATTTCTGTTGATAAACTCATTAGAGCATGTTTTGTTTCTTAAAACTGAAATAGGAACCATCCCCAATGATAATATGATCCAGAACCTCAATCCCCAGGATTTCTCCCGCTTCAGATAATCTTGCGGTGATTTCGATGTCTTCTTCACTGGGAGCGGTAGCCCCGGATGGATGATTATGTACCAGAATAATCGACTGGGCAGATTTTCGTATAGCGCTGTGGAAAACTTCTCTGGGATGAACCAAAGCGGAGGTCAATGTTCCCACAGCCACTTGTTCCTTGGAAATTACTTCCCCTTTACAATTCAGATTCAATACTCGGAAATTTTCTTTCTGTAAATTCCGTAGTTCTTCCATAAAAAGCTGTGCAACGGAGTCGGGATCCGTTATTTTTCTTCTAGGTTCCTTAGGACGGGATGCAATGCGTTTCCCCAATTCAATAGCCGCTAAAATTTGACAGCCCTTTGCCGCACCGATTCCTTGGATTTCCAGCACCTCTTCCCACATTGCTTGGGAAAGCCAATAAATATCCCGTCCTTCTTTCGCCAAAATTTCCTGCGCCAGATCCAATGCCGATTTCTTGGATGTTCCCGTCCGAATCAAAATCGCTAGCAGCTCTGCGGTGGATAATGATTCTGGGCCAAATGCCACCAGCTTTTCTCTGGGTCTTTCTTCCCTACATAGTTCTTGAATACGCATAAAAAACCTCCCAAAATATGACATATCGTATCATATTCCAAGAGGTTAATGGCCCTACTATTTTCGACGCTTACAGACGATTAAAAAGGATGAACAAACAATCCGCTGGCAAGCTTCGGCTCGAACCAAGTGGACTTCGGAGGCATTACAAACCCCGCATCCGCCACACGCAGAAGGTCCGAAACATCCACCGGGTACACGGCAAAGGCCACTTTCATATCATGGTTACAACGTCTTTCCAGTTCTTTCAGCCCTCGTATTCCTCCCACAAAATCAATTCGGTTGTCCCTTCTGAGATCTTGGATCCCTAAGATAGGTTCCAAGACAAAATCCGATAAAATAGATACATCCAAGTCTTGAATGATATCTGCACGAATCAAAGATTCTTCTGGCACCAATCGATACCATACTCCCTCTAAAAACATCCCAAAGGTATGTTTCTTCTCTGGTTGGTAAGGCTCTTCACCCATCGGGTCCACTTCAAAACCGCTGTCTCGAAGCCGTTGAAGAAAATCGGCAGACTCTAATCCATTTAAATCTTTCACCACCCGATTATAATCAAAAATCCTTAATTGGTTTTCGGGAAATACCACCGCCATGAAAAAATTGTACTCCTCATCACCCCTATGATTGGGGTTCTCTTCTTTTTTCCATTTGCCAACACGAGCTGCAGAGGCGCAACGATGGTGGCCGTCTGCTATGTATAAATAATCTACCGAACAAAAAAGTTCTTCCAACCGGCGTACTTTCTCTTCATTCTCCAGTCTATAAAGGGCATGCTCTACCCCATCCTTCCCCGTAATCCGATAAAGCGGTTGGGTTTTCCGCATACATTCTTCCATTATTTCATCGATTTCTCTTTGGTTCCGATAGGTAAGAAACACCGGTTCAGTGTGGGCTTCACAGGTTTGGAAGTGGCGAACCCGATCTTCCTCCTTCTCGACTCTCGTAAACTCGTGTTTTTTAATAATGCCCGATTCGTATTCCTCCACGGAAACGGTAGCCACCACCCCCACTTGTTTTCTACCCTTCATCTCTTGTTGGTACAAATAATAACAAGACTGCGGCTCCTGTTGAAGCACCCCTTGGGCTTGAAATGCATTCAGGTTCTCTCTTGCCTTTTGGTATACCTGCGGATCATAAGCGGAAATATCTTGAGATAAATCTATTTCTGACCGAGTGATATGTAAGAAGCTGTAGGGATTTCCATCGGCCATTTCTTTCGCTTCTTCCCGGTTCATCACATCATAAGGAAGAGCCATCACCTTTTCTGCCAGCTCCACCTTGGGTAGCAATCCTCGAAAGGGTCTTACGGTTGACATCGCTCTATTTCCTCCATAATTTTCGCTATGACTTCCTCAATAGTCATATAAGTGGTATCTACTAAAATGGAATCTTCTGCTTGTTTCAAAGGGTGAAGGCTGCGGGTGCTGTCATTGTAATCCCGC
>CALFUG010000100.1 GCA_937928455.1 uncultured Clostridia bacterium | reverse complement strand
GCGATGATTCCTTTGTGATGCTGCTGCAACACTTCCTTATCCACTCTGGGTTTGTAATAGAACCCCTGTGTGTAACCAATGGAGACGATTTTCATCAGGTTGCGATATCCTTCTTCATTGGAAGCCAGCAACACCAGATGGCCTTGATTCTTATCCCGGTCCCCTTCTTTTTGCAATCGACTTCTGGCCGCCGTATATACCTCACAGCCCAGGATGGGCTTAATGCCCTCCTTTTTGCAGGCACGATAAAAATCCATGACCCCAAACATCACGCCGTGATCCGTGATGGCCAGAGAGTTCATGCCCAATGCCTTTGCCTGCTTCACCAGCTCCGGAATCCTGGCTGCTCCGTCTAGCAGGCTATATTCTGTATGTACATGTAAATGTGTAAATGACATTTCCTTTAAAAAAAGCGCCGGAATTTCCGACGCTCATTCCTATTCCTTTCTGGATCCGTATCTTATCAGTTGCCAGCCCAGATAAACCAGTGTACCCACCACCAAAGCCATAATCATGGTGCTGCTATTGTCGGCAAAACCAAATATTCGAGCCATAAATAGAATTCCTAGGATAAAAATCCAATAATATATGATTTTCCCTATGATTCCGTTTCCCATACGATTCTTCTCCTTTGGTTTTCCTAAAAGTATACCATAGGAGGTGGCCGGTGTCTACCAGCCGCCGCCACCGCCGCCACCCATGCCGCCGCCGCCAAAACCGCCGCCGCCGGAAAAACCACCGCCACCGGAACCACCAAATCCGCCTTTGGAGCCGTCTCCTAATGATGCAGCTGGGATGATACTTTGTTCCATGGCTCGCGTAGTGCTGCCCAGCATATTTCCCAACCAAATGGTGCTAAACATATGGGATCCCATATAGTTACTTTCCACCCAAGTGGGAGGTTCCATCACGATGCTCTCAAATTTTTTCGACCATTGGTTGGTCAAACCAAAGACATACGCATAGGGTAATACATGATAGAAATACTGAGGGTCTTCCTCCAACAATTTCTCGATTCGAGGCAACTCCGCTTTTTTAATAAACTCTTTGAACCCCAGAATCTTTCCCATCCATTCCGCGCCCTTTTTCGTTCGCCTTCTCATCAATATGGTAAACAGGACTACCACGGGGAAGGATATTACAGATAAAAGAATGATATAGTATGGCAGCTCGAGGAAGAACCCGATACCCGTAGTAATCAACACACCCACTCCCATCAATATGATGGCCAGTGTGCTACCGGCAATCCGAGCGGATTTTTTCATACCATCCCGCTTATCAAAATTCCGGAGCAAAATACCAAACCCTAGTAGATGGAAGAAAAGTACCGGCATGGCCAACAAAGCCATATAACCCATTCCTTGATAGATGGCGCCGAATGCTATGATGGAAACGGGAGGAACCACAACGAATAGAGCCCCCACCACTCTGGCCACCAGGGAGCTAGGTTTATATATCCGGTTTTCCTTCCGGGACGTAAAGTGACTTCTCAGTTGGCCCAGAGACGCTTGGTAATGACTATAGAAGGTTTCCTTTAATTGAGAAATCTTCACTTCATCCAAAACCTCATCTTCTTCCCCCAGAAATAATCCTTCAAAGAAGGTCTTCAGATATATAGGGGCATCTTCCGGGAGGTCTTTCCTTCGTCGCAATAGTGTGTCTTGACCCTCTTCAATGGGTTCAATGGTGAGGTGTCCTTTTTCCGCCAGATAAATGATGAGGCTGACCAAATCTTTTTTGTCCACCACCCCGTCCACGATATATCCCACTTCCGCCGGGGTGGTTCCCTCTGGTGGATAGAACTCTACCGTTTGAACAATTCTGGGGTCCCTACCATATCGTAGCCAAAGAACGAAGACGAATATGGGCGCACCCAAAAGACCCACCAGCATCAACCATAACGCCCAATTCAAATTGGCTTCTCCAACAAAATACCCCTCTTCCATTACGGAATGGACCGTTACACCATAACCCTCTGGCAGATTCGACACCTGCGTGGTTAGTGTCCTTCCATCTTGGGAAAGATCAAAGGGGATGGTTTCTGTACTACCATATCCGCCCGCAATGATTTCCAATTGAGACTCTGGTATCGCCTTGGGAAATTCCACGGTCAACTGAGAGGATGCAATGGGCATTTGCCATCCGAACGGCAGCAAGTTCCAATAAAAGCTGTCAAAAGCTGAAATTCTGTCATCTCGCATAATGCATCGATAGCCGATAGTATAGGTATGAATCCCATCCACTTGAAAGTCCGGACTACCGATTTGTACCACAAAGTAGTCTCCTTCTACATAGGTTTGAGTCATATAGCCCGCCACCGTTACATCCTGAATTCGGTTGGAATAGTTTCGGGAGAATACTTCTCCCTCATAACTGCTTTCCGCCACCCCTCGATAACGAATGTTTCGATATATCCCATGGTGCGGAGTCAAGTAGTTCACGGTAATGGTTTCTGTAATATAGCAGGTGTTGTCTTCTTCCAATTGCACATGAACATCATAACCCAATGTCTCCATGGTCCCGTCGGCGCCATAAGCAACCGGCATGCCGGCAAACACACAGAAAAGAAGGATAATCACAGATAATGTCAGTGCAGAAGCATGGGCTCTCTTAAAATTCCACTTTGACATTCTGTCTCTCCGACTCGTTCTCCAGTTCAAACATGGTTTTGCGTTGAAAATGAAACATATTCGCAATAATATTGGATGGGAACTGCTCCGTCTTTGTATTATAATCTTTCACAGTGGCATTATAGTATTTACGAGAATTGGCAATATCCACTTCCACCATCTGTAATTGGTTTTGCAAATCCATAAAATTGGCATTTGCCTTTAAGTCCGGATAGGCTTCTGCCAAAGCGAACAGGGATTTTAATGTTCCCGTCAGCATGTTTTCTGCCGCCATTTTGTCTTCCACTGTAGTGGCATTTTGTGCCACATTTCTGGCTTGAACCACCTTCTCAAAAGTACCCTGTTCATGAGCGGCATATCCCTTTACAGTTTCTACCAGGTTGGGAATGAGATCGTATCTCTTTTTCATGTACACATCCATGGTGGAGAAGGCTTCTTCCACAACATTTCTCATGCGGACGAAACCATTGTACGCACTGACACCCCAGATAGCTACTACTGCCAGGACTACAATTAAACCAATTAAAAATTCCATTTCCTATTTCCTCCATTAAACATTAGCTCGGGATTTCCCAATTTACCATGGGTCCCACCTCTTCTAAGAACTGGTTTGCCCGGCTGAAGTATTTGCCTCCAAAAAACCCTTGGTGGGCGGACAAGGGGCTGGGATGCGAACCTGTTATAATCAGGTGCTGCGGCTGCGTTATTAACTTGCCTTTCTCTTTTGCATGATTCCCCCACAATATGAATACCATCGGGTCTTCTCGCTGATTAAGAAGTTCGACCACTCGATTCGTAAAGATTTCCCACCCCTTCCCCCGGTGGGAATTAGCTTCTCCTTTGCGGACAGTCAACACGGAGTTCAGTAAAAGGACTCCATTTTTTGCCCAGGATTCCAAACAACCGTGAGGCGGTGCCTGGATTCCCAAATCCTCTCGCAACTCTTTAAAAATATTGAGGAGAGACGGGGGCTTAGGAACTCCCTTTTTCACGGAAAAACAAAGTCCGTGGGCTTGATTGGGTTCGTGATACGGATCCTGTCCAAAGATAACCACACGTACATCCCGGTATGGAGTGAGTCTCAATGCATTGAAAATATCATGCATGTCAGGATATACCGTTTCCTTCTGATATTCCTCTTTTAAAAACTTTCGAAGGGTCAAGTAATATTCTTTTTGAAATTCTTCTTTCAGGAGCGAATCCCAATCATTTCCCAATGTAACCATAGAAACATTATACTACTTTTCATGGAAATTTCAATTTGAACAGCAGTTCAT
>CALFUG010000099.1 GCA_937928455.1 uncultured Clostridia bacterium | reverse complement strand
CGTGTTCCCTTTGATGGAGAGAACCCGGTTAACGTGGCCTTGATGCATATCAATGAAGAAATGACCCCACCCAGTCAGCTGGTGAACGGTATTCCGCCTCAGCTGGAGCAGGTAGTGATGAAGGCTACCAAGAAGTATCAAACGGAGAGATACTCCAATGCGGATGAAATGTTGGAAGCTTTAGAAAACGTGGAACATATTCACAGTATATTAGGAAAGTTGATATACACCGGAACTCGACAAGAGGGAGCCGGCTCTCCCGATATGGGTGGGCAGGACCATTTCTTGGAGAATCCGGGGGAAGAGAATCATAAAAAGGGTGGCATGAAGTCGGATAAAGCAAAAGATACGGGTGGAAACCAAAAGAAAAGATGGACCCAATCCAAAACGGTGGCCATATTGCTAGCCTTAATCATCGCATTGCCTTTAAGCTTTGGAATCTACCAATTGATTTCAAATGGTGGTGTGGGAGCCAAGGAATTTGAAATGCCGGATTACACGGGCATGCTTTTAGAAGAAGTGGAAGCCATGGCAGGGGAGTCCGGTTTACAAGTGGAAACCGGAGACATTGTCTATAGCGATGAACATGAAGAAGGTCGAGTGGTGTCTCAGACTCCGGCGCCTACCACAAAGGTGAAAGAGGGAGGAACGGTTACCGTCAACCTGTCCCGGGGCTCACGAGAGGGGACGGTCCCCAACATTATAAGCAAAACCTATCAAGATGCGGTATTTTTCTTAGAGAAGTATGGATATAAAGTGGGGTCCGTCAGTTATGAAAATGCCAATCAGCCGGAAGGCCTGGTATTGAGGCAAAGCCCTACCGGTGGCGAGGAAGCGGCTCCGGGAAGCTTTGTAAACTTTGTTGTGAGCTTGGGGGTTTCGGAGAGCCAAGCCATCGTTCCCCTTTTGGTAGGGATGACGGAGTTGGATGCAACGGAAGCACTCCAAGCGGTGAATCTGACGTTGGGAGATGTGACCATTGAGAAGAATGATACCGTGGCAGAAGGCCTGATTTTCTGGCAAAGCCAGGGGGCGGATACTGTGGTGCAAGGAGGGACATCGATCAATGTGAAGATTAGCGGAGTTCCGGAGGATCCCAATGCGTCCTATTCCATTCCACTGTATGTAGATTTTACCCAAGCATCTAATGAAGTCTTCTATTTGACCATTGTGATTTCCGATGAGAGTGGCACCCACAATGTTTTATCCAATGCGCAAAGGGCCAAGAGTGATGGTGGGGGCACTGTGACCT
>CALFUG010000098.1 GCA_937928455.1 uncultured Clostridia bacterium | reverse complement strand
GGCACCGCCTTGATAATGGTTTGATGAATTCTCATTTCAGAACCTAATGATCCGATGAGAATAGTCTTAAATATTTCCAAAGGATTTAACCGGAATATCATAAGAATAGCACCGGCAAACACTAGAGATAGCAAAATAGCTGCTGCCCGAATCACCCATTCGAATTTTTTAGAAATGTCATCTCTTTTTGCAATTCTCAATAGATTCATTGAGGGGGTCCCTCCTCTTCGATGCGACTTGATCCGGTCATCAACAACCCAATTTCTTCTTTGGTAACATTGGAAGGATTTACGATTCCTGTCACTCTGCCATGGCACAGCACCATGATTCGATCACAAAGAGCCATCAGCACATCCAGGTCCTCTCCTACAAAGAGAACACCCACACCTTCTCTTTTTTGTTCATTTAGCAAATCATAAATCTTATAGGAAGCGCCAATATCCAACCCCCGCACTGGATAGGCTGTAATCAATACCTTGGGGTTGGAATCAATTTCTCTCCCCAATAGCACCTTTTGGATGTTCCCACCGGAAAGCTTTTTCACCGCAGTATACACACTCGGGGTCTTTATGTCCAAAGACTCCACAATTTTTTTCGCTTTCTGGGTACTGGGGCCTCGTCTTAAAAACAACCCGGGCTGGCTCTGATAATCTTTTAATACGATATTATGGACAATATCCATACTGCCCACCAAGCCCATGCCCAGTCGGTCTTCCGGAATAAAGCCCATACGAATCCCCAACCGAATAATATCTCGAGGGCTCTTTCCCACGATGTTTTCTCCCTCGAAGAAAATGCGACCCTTGGATGCGGGAATCAATCCGGCAATCACTTCACATAATTCTTTTTGGCCACTCTTGGCCACTCCGGCCACTCCTAATATTTCATAATTGCTTAAGGTAAAACTTACATCCTCTAATGCATGCTTTCCTTCTCGATCCTTTACCGTCACACTATCCATGGCCAGCAGAGGACGATTTCCATCGAAGGATTCCCGATGAATGTCCAAATCCACCTTTTTTCCTACCATCATCTCAATGAGATGTGGAATTTCCACCTGGGCGGTTTCCACGGTTTCCACGGATGTTCCTTTCCGCAAAATAGTTATTCGGTCTGAAATTTCCATGACCTCATTCAACTTGTGAGTAATAATAATTACCGCGCAGCCCTGTTCTTTCATGTTGCGTATGATTTGAAACAGCTTTTTAATCTCCTGTGGAGTTAACACGGCAGTGGGTTCATCCATGATCAATGTTTTGGCCCCTCGAT
>CALFUG010000097.1 GCA_937928455.1 uncultured Clostridia bacterium | reverse complement strand
ATCTCACCGATGATATCCATTACCACACCGTGGAAGGGGATTCGGAGGAAGTGCTGCTCCGGGTGGAACAAGCGCTAATAGCAAAGAATTATTTGGAGAGCTAAGCTCTCCTTTATTATTTATCGAGATCCTCCATAAGCGAACCGACACTGTCAAAGGGTCCCTGTACATTTTTCTTTCCATAGGAGTCTTGAATAGCGGCCATTGTTATGGGATTGGGCGTTTTTAAGGTGATGTCAAAGGGAAAGCCCTGGCTACGAATTGCTTGCCGTAAGAACACATTGACTGCCGTAGTCATGTCCATGCCTAATTCTGCAAATATTTGCTGCGCTTGTTGTTTCACTTCTTTGTTCATACGAATGGTCATGCTGGTATCCGTTTTTACAGACATAATAATGAAACCTCCTTTCTGCGATTTCACCCTTAGTATACAATTTAATCTGTCTAATGTAAATACAATAGACATGAATATCGGAATTTGTCGGGTTTTCGCAAAATGATATGACGTGAGAGCTAAGTTCTCCTTTTATTTTGCCGTATGAGCCAGAGGGATATGGAGGTGAGTACGATAGCGGCTCCCACTAAAGCATAGAAACCGGGCGCTTCGCCGATAAACAGAAAGACCCAAACCGGGTTCAGAAGTGGCTCCAAGGTGCCAATCAAGGAGCAGGCCAAAGGAGAAATGTGTTTGGAAGCCAATGTGTAGAGCACATAGGGGATGCCTAGTTGAAAGACTCCCAGGAAGACAACGAAGAGAATTTCATTGGGGGTGGTTTGGAAATCAATGAAGAAAAGAGATCCCAATCCGATCAGGGTGGTAAAGGTATGGGCCAAGAGAATGCCGGACATGCGAAGGGAATCATCAGATTGCGCTTGACCAATGGCTACAAACATTAAGGCCAAAAAAATGCCGGCGGAAATGCCCATTAGATTTCCCAATAGATTTCCCGGGGACAGTTCGTCGAAAAAGAATAGTGAAATCCCCAACGTGGTGAAAACCACCACCAAAATCTCATTCCCTTCCAGCTTTTTCCTCAGGAAGAAGGCGGAGATCAAAAGAATGAAAATGGGGGCGGTATATTGAAGGACAATGGCGTTGGCCGCCGTGGTCAGTTTGTTGGCGATGACGAAGCTGGTACAAGAGCCAGCCAGCCCAATACCGGCCAATATAGAGGTTCGGTTAATCACTAAGTGGCGGCCGGTCTTCCACATAAAGATGGCCAGAACAATGCCTGAAATCAGCCCGCGACTTCCTGTAATCATCAAAGGGTTCCAGGAAATCCATTTGATAAAGAGGCCGGCGCTGCTCCAAAGAATGGCGCAGATGGCCATCAAACCCATGGCTTGTTTTTTCTCTTTTGGTGTGGACATGGCGGTTTCCTTTATATATATGATTGGAGTGGGCGTATATAACCTCATTCAATGTAGCAAAGAGAAGTGCAAAAAGCAAGGTGAATGAGAAAATATGCAATTCTTGTGAAAGTATACAAAATATGGGTTGACAAAGAGACTTCATTAGTGTAATTTAACAAATATAGCGGAATTCCGATAGTAGTCCGTATCTCAACAATCAAAAAGGGGTTATTGATACATGATTCGTTCCACACAAACATCTTCCTTCGATAAAAAATCCGGTAAGCGATAGCGCTGCTCAGATCCAAATCAGATCCTGGGCAAGCGACCTTTCACTTGCCCGGAGGAGGAAGAACGGAAAAAACCGCTCAACGTCTTTTGGGAAAATTCTCAAAAGACGTTTTTTTTATTCGGTAGAGGGGATCCAGACAGAAAGGGATGATACCATGACAATCGAAAGACCCGCTAAGGGGGTGAGGCAGCATCTGCTGCCCTTAAAAGCTTCTTCTTTTCAAAAGACAGAATCTATGGAATGGCGTATCGCGTAAATGGCGATGACGTGAAGTCCATGGGGCAAATCCATCAGGCGGTAGGATGGGTCATCGGTGTTGTTGAAAAGGAGCCGCTAACGCGATGGCTCCGGGATATGAAAGGAAGAAGAAAATGGAACAGATTAGAGGATCTATTGTGGCGCTGATTACGCCTTTTCATGAAGACGGAAGTGTGAACTTTGCAAAAATAGAGGAACTATTGGAATGGCATATCGCAGAGGGAACGGATGGGGTGCTGATGCTGGGCACCACCAGCGAGTCTCCTACCATGAGCCATGAGGAAGACGATGCCATTTGTAAGTTGGCGGTAGAGGTAGTAGCAGGCCGGGTGCCGGTGATTGCTTCCAGCGGCTCCAACTGCACCCAGACGGTGATTGAAAAAAGTCGAAGTTTCAAAAATTTAGGAGCAGACGGACTGTTAACCATCGCTCCCTATTACAACAAAGCCAACAAGGAGGGTATGTATCACCACTTCGCTGATGTGGCAGATGCGGTAGACCTTCCTATGATTCTCTACAATGTGCCGGGCCGAACCGGGTGTAGTATTCCGGTGGATGTGGTGGAACGACTGGCGGCTCATCGAAATATTGTGGGGATTAAGGAGGCCAGCGGGGATCTTAGCTACGTGGCCAAGTTATCTCGATTTGCAGGGGAAGAGTTTGCCATCTACAGCGGCAACGACGATGTGATTTTACCCGTTCTTTCCTTGGGGGGAGCCGGAGTCATATCGGTATTGGCCAATATATTGCCTCGCTTCACCCATGATATGGTGATG
>CALFUG010000096.1 GCA_937928455.1 uncultured Clostridia bacterium | reverse complement strand
CAGTGGGCAAACACCACTCGATCTTCGGATTTAATTGCTTGGACTGCTTCCTGAGCGGTACATTTCCTGCTTTCATAAATCTCTTTCCAGTTCAATTCACTCAACCTCCATCCATTCCTTCAATTTTCCTATGGTTTCTTCTATCCCATTCTCATCCCAAATTTTTGCTACCCCCTTGCGATATGCAAATTGATGGTAACTGGCACAACAACTTGTGCATCCGCCTATGACCAAGAGGGCGTCATACTCGACACCCTCCTGCGCAATTTCAAAATCTATGTCTTGCATTCTGTCTTGGATTGCTTGAAAGACACTGCCCCTATCGTATCTGGGATTACATCCTCCACAATATCTAACCCCAACCTTCTTCATAATTACTTAATTCCTGCGATTGCCTTTGCCAATTCTTTCTTGGCTTCGATGTTTCCTTGTCTTGCAATCATGATACGCTGGGCTTGCGGAGAACCGGCACCATGCATAGATTCCGTTCGATAACCAACGGCAGAAGAACCCAGACAAATATTTTCCAGGAATCGTAAAATTCTCATACGTTCTTCCGTTGTACAGGTAGGTGCTGCTGCAAAATACTTGTTGCACACTGTTCCCAATGTTTCACCATTCTTTCCTACTACCAAATCTGATTTGAAGTCTTTCTCTGAAGGCATAGTAACCATGAGTCCCCCTGCAATATCTTCCGCTAGTCGAACGATTTCATAGGGGAATCTGGTTACATTTTGTTTGCATACATTGGCTAACAACAAGTCGATTTGGAAGTTCCCGGCGTCGGTGGGATATCCTTCGGCAGAACAGGCGATACCGCAACAATACAAGGTTTCGTTCAAATGGGTCATTTCAATCAGCTTATCCTTAATATGAGAGGCCTTGTGTGCGCCATTGTAATCAGCAGCTAGAGCCGCGGCACCGATGATAACATCCCCCACACCAACTTTACAACCACCATAAGATTGTCGGTGATAGCCAGCAAATCTTTCCACCAACATTCCTGCAAATTCCACTTCACCGTTTAAGAAAACATACTCATTGGGAATGAACACGTCATCAAAGACTACCAAGGCTTCCTGGCCTCCGAACTTCTTATTGCCCAAATCCACATCTGCATTTTCTTCCAGTTTTCGGGTATCACAAGATTGACGTCCATAAATCATAAACAGTCCTTCTGCATCCGAAGGACATGCAAATGAAATGGCATAATCCTTGTCATCTTCCTTCATGGCCTGTGTGGGCATGATGAGATGCCAGTGGGAATTGATGGAGCCCGTCTGGTGACATTTGGCGCCTCGAACTACGATTCCATCCGGCCTTTGCTCCACCACGCGAAGGAATAAATCCGGATCTCTTTGTTGAGCAGGTCCCAATCCTCTATCCCCTTTGGGATCTGTCATAGCTCCATCCACTGTCCAATCTTCTGACTGAACCTTTTTTAGAAAATCTACAAATCTTTTGTGATATTCTGTTCCATGCTTTTTATCAATCTCATATGTGGTGGAGAATTCCGCATTGAAAGCATCCATCCCTACACAACGTTGAAAACAGCT
>CALFUG010000095.1 GCA_937928455.1 uncultured Clostridia bacterium | reverse complement strand
AGCACTTCCTCCGAATCCCCTTCCACGGTGTGGTAATGGATATCATCGGTGAGATGCTTCAACGGACTGGTATTCCCCAAAAGCATTTTTCGGTTGAATCGTTCCACATCTTCTCGATCCACCAGGAACAGATTGGCTCGGATTTCCCCGTAAATTTCATGGTTGACAAACACATCCAACACCCGCCCCCCAGAATCTATAATAGTAAAAAGCTCATCGGAAATCGCATCGTCATCATGGCGTACTTTGAATACTCTTCGCAAGGCTTGATGATCCGTCAACAAATATCCTCGATTGGTGGAAAATATTTTATAATCCGCGGCACGAAGCAGCGCAATGTCCTGAACGATGACTTGCCGACTGACACCCAAGCGTTGCGCCAACTCCCCTCCCGACAGAGGATTCTTTTCCGTTTTCAAGTACTCCAACAAGATTCTTCTTCGTTGTTCTCCGTCCATTGCTTCCTCCTACCTATCGCCTCGATTCTCTTGGCCCAGCCCGTCTCTCCTTTGTAAAATAAGGAGAACCATTAACCTAAAATTACAAGTCCTCCTCCCGCCGGAGATGCTTCATGGAAAAATCACAAATCCTGGCTGAGTGAGTCAAAGCGCCGCAAGATATGAAATCCAACCCCAGACCCGCCAACTCCGGAATCCTTTTCTTTGTAACATTTCCCGAACATTCCGTCAAGGCTCGCCCACCAATTATCCCAATGGCTTCTTTCATAAGGCTCATCTCCATATTATCCAACATGATAATATCCGCCCCTGCCTCTAATGCCTCTTTCACCATTTCCAGAGACTCCACTTCCACCTCAATCTTTCGTTGAAAAGAGTTACCAGCCCTCGCAAGAGATATAGCATTTCCAATGCTCCCCGCTGCTGCAATGTGATTATCTTTAATTAATATTCCGTCCGATAACCCGCTGCGATGATTCTGCCCGCCGCCTACTCGTACCGCATACTTTTCCAACACTCTCATGTTGGGAGTGGTTTTTCTAGTGTCTATCAATCGGGTTCCGGCACCCTCTAACAACGCACTCCACTCTCTGGTCATGGTAGCGATGCCCGTCATGCGTTGCAAAAAATTCAAAGCAGTGCGCTCTCCGGACAACAGCACCCCCAAGGGCCCATGTAATATGGCCACCACCTGGCCCGATAACACCTCCACTCCATCCCTAAGAGATGAGATCATTTTTACCTTGGGATCCAGCAGATGAAAAACCCGGTAAAACACTTCCAATCCGCATAGAATTCCATCTTCCTTACAAATCAGCTCCACCTGCCCCAGCGCATCCCCGTCCACGATGCTTTCCGTGGTGATGTCGCCATCCGGCATGTCCTCTCGCAGGGCCTGGCGAATCGTTTCTTCTACCTGGAGCCAGGGAAGCCCCAAAATATTTCTGTCATTGGCTCTGACACTGGCCGCACCAATCGCGCCAGCCCCACCGCTATCATCCTTTGCTTTTTCTCGTTGCATCCCGCACCTCTCTTTCCTGTCGCTGCTGTATCAGTCCTTTGTTTTCTTCCAACCATGAATCAACATTATGCTCCGCCCCATGGTTTCCCCCGCTCCAAAGTCTCTCTGACGGTTCCCTTCGCTCATATCGCCTGCCAATAGACACTGCGGCTTCTTTGGCGAAAACCAAACTCTCCAACAAAGAATTGCTGGCCAACCGGTTGGCCCCGTGGACTCCCGTATGGGCCGTTTCTCCCACGGCATATAATCGGGGCATGGAGGTGCGTCCTTCTAAATCCGTGTGAATACCCCCCATTAAGTAATGTTGAGCCGGCACTACGGGAATCCAATCACGGGTCAAGTCCAATCCTTCTTCCAAGCAATGGGCATAAATACCGGGAAACCGATTCCGAATAAAATCCGGGGCCATATGAGCAACAGACAGCCACACATGAGGCGTCCCGTCTTTTTCCATTTGTTCATAAATGGCTTTCGTTAAAAGGTCCCGGGGAAGCAGTTCATTCACGAACCGCTCCCCTCGGGAATCCAACAAGGTGGCGCCTTCTCCTCGAAGAGACTCGGAAATCAAAAATCGCCGGCCTTGCTTCTCGGAATACAAGGTGGTGGGATGAATCTGTATATAATTTAAATGGCGCACGTCCACACCATGGCGCAAGGCAATGGCAATTCCATCTCCTGTGAGATGGCGGTAATTGGTTGATTGGTCATAAAGGCCACCCAAGCCTCCCGTAGCCACCACCACATAGTCTGCGCCAATATTCGTCATGATTCCTTCCTTACTGCGAAGAACCACTCCATGACAAACTCCATTATCCACCAATATGTCCATCCAAACGACTTCCTGCGCCAAGGCCACATTCTGCCGAGTGAGAATCTCTGAAATTAAAGCTCGCGTAATTTCCTGGCCTGTCTGATCCCCATGGTATAGGATTCTGGGTTTGGAATGACCCCCCTCTTTGGTGTAAACCAATTCGTCTCCATCTTTCTGAAACCGCACCCCCAAGGCCATCAAATCCTGTACTAACGCGGGAGACTTTCGAATCATTTGATCCACTGCGCTTCGATCATTCTCATAATGCCCCGCCTTCAAGGTGTCCTCTACAAAAGAAGAGTAATCTTCCTCTCCCCGCATCACACAAATTCCCCCTTGGGCCAAGCTGGAATCGGAAGCCTCCAAAGTTTCTTTCGTTACCAACAGTATCTTTTTATCTCCCGGCAGATTCAGGGCACAATACAATCCCGCCACCCCGCTGCCCACAACCACCACATCAAAGGATTTCAATTAAGAGCCTCCTTTATCATTATCTTCATTGCGGCTGCGAGATAATTCCATCATCCGAATGATGCTATCCGTAGCCTTGTCTTGAATCCGTTTGGGAATCATCACTTCCGGACCTTCTTGTTCCAAACATCTCAAGATTTTTTCCAGTGTGATTTTTTTCATGTCTACACAAACCGGTAACGGCTCCGTAAAATGATATTTGGCATCCCGGCCCAAAGCCTTCAGGGAATGAAGAAGCCCCACTTCCGTCA
>CALFUG010000094.1 GCA_937928455.1 uncultured Clostridia bacterium | reverse complement strand
ATTTACAAGAAGAACTTGTTTTAAATAGAAGCCAATAGTATGGGAGATGATTACATATGTTAGACATCAAGCGAATTCGAGAAAACTATGAAGAGGTACGGCAAGCCGTTGAATCACGAATGAACGGCAGTTTTGGGTTGGAAGCCATTCCTCAGCTGGACGAAAAGCGGAGGGCCTTGCTTTCTCAAGTGGAAGCCATGAAGTACAAGCAAGGGCAGGATTCCAAGCAGATTCCCGTGATGAAAAAGGAAGGGCAAGACACTTCGGAGCTAATGAAGGAGATGAAAGCCCTTTCGGAGCAGATTAAGGAATTGGACCTTCAGGTAACCCAAATCGAAGATGACATAAAGAATGCCCTTCTCAATGTACCAAATACACCGAATCCATCTGTACCAGTGGGGAAAGACGATACGGAAAATGTGGAGATTCGAAGGTGGGGAGAACCCCCTGTATTTGATTTTGAGGAAAAGGCCCATTGGGATGTGGGCACCGGATTGGATGTCCTGGATTTTGAGCGCGCTTCCAAAATAGCGGGGGCCCGATTTACGGTTTACAAAGGACTGGGCGCTCGGCTGGAGCGCAGTGTCATTAACTTCATGCTAAATCTCCATACGGAGGAGCATGGCTTCACAGAAATTTTGCCGCCCTTTATGGTGAATCGGGACGCCATGACAGGAACCGGCCAGCTTCCCAAATTCGAGGAGGATATGTTTTGGCTACCGGCCAAGGACTTCTTCCTGGTGCCAACGGCAGAGGTACCGGTTACCAATTTGCTGATGAATGAAATTCTGGAAGAAAAAGATCTTCCTATATATTATACGGCATATACTCCTTGCTTCCGAAAGGAAGCCGGTTCTGCCGGAAGGGATACCCGAGGACTGATTCGACAGCATCAGTTCAACAAGGTGGAACTGGTGAAGTTTGTTCATCCGGAACGGTCGTATGAGGAATTGGAACTTCTCACCAAGGCGGCAGAAGAAGTACTGGTTCGTTTGGGGCTACCTTACCGTGTGGTGAAGCTTTCCACCGGAGATTTGGGATTCTCCTCTGCCATGACTTATGACATTGAGGTGTGGATGCCTAGCTATCAAAGATATGTGGAAATCTCATCCTGCTCCAATTTTGAAAGCTATCAAGCAAGGCGAGGCAACATCCGATTCCGTCCGGAAGGCGGTGGCAAGCCGGAGTTTGTTCATACATTAAATGGTTCCGGACTTGCAGTGGGTCGAACCGTCGCGGCCATTCTGGAAAATTATCAGCAACAAGACGGCTCCGTTACTGTGCCGGAAGCATTACGAGCCTTTATGGGCACAGACAGGATTGGATAATATGAAAAAAGATTATACGGTAGCACTGTATCGGGAAGACTATGACCATGTGGAGGAATTGGTACGCAGAGGAAGAATGCGCCGATATTTCCAGGGACCCACCAAGTGGCATCAGCGGGAAAGCGTGGGCATTGTCTTCGGAGGATTCTTAAGTTTTGCACTGGGGTTATTAATTCAGCCATTACTGATGAATTCCGGGCTGAATCCCATGGGAATCAAGGCGGCCTCTTTTGTGTTGATACTGGGAGGTTCCATTTTCCTCATCAAAGGATATTTGGAAGTGAAGAAGGATGGGGAGAAGGTTCTGGAAGA
>CALFUG010000093.1 GCA_937928455.1 uncultured Clostridia bacterium | reverse complement strand
GTTGGCTTTCACTGCGTTGGGGAAAGATATCACCCAAGTAGGGGGATATAGCTTGTTGGATTATTTGGTGGATTTGGATCAAATTACGAAGCAAGGGGTGAATGGACCGGCTTTTGCCTTGCTGGCGCTGGATTCTCACGGATACGGGTTGCCCAAGCAGGGAGTGGAGACGGTGATGGCGGCGGGCGGGACTGTGGCCATTCGAGAAAACTTGATTTCTTACTTGCTCGATAGAGGCCCCCAAGAGGGGGATCCGGACCGAACTGCCATGATGTTGCAAGCTTTGGCGCCCTATCGAAGTGACCCGGAAGTGGCCGCCTTTGGAGAGGAAGCCTTTGGGATGTTGGAAAGGATGGAGAGTCCAGAGGGAGAGTATACTTTTGGAGGCCATGCCACCTCGGAATCCTTGATTCAGGTGATGATTGCCAAACAACGATGGGGCATCTCCTGGGAGAAAAACTTCACGGCCCTTCAGAAATATCGGCAAGCGGATGGATCTTATGCGCATGTTCTGGGAGAAGGTGGGGATTTGATGGCCACGGAGCAGGCCCTTTATGCCTTGGTGAGTTGTTATCGAACGCTGATTCAAGAGCCGGGGCTTTATGAGATGAAAGAAGTTTCCTTGGATAAAGAGATTACGGTAACCCTGAACGGCTTCCTACTCTCTTTTGATCAAAATCCCGTCATAGAGTCCGATCGAGTGTTGGTGCCGCTTCGGGGAATCTTCGAAGCCCTGGGTGCCACTCTTCATTATGAGCCGGTTTCCCGTCAAGTTCATGCCGGGTGGGAAGGCCATGAAGTGGTGCTATACATTGGAGCCTCCACCGCCTGGGTGGATGGCAAACCGGTCAGCTTGGATGTGCCGGCGAAAATCTTGGGAGACCGAACCATGGTACCGGTGCGGTTTATTTCCGAAAGTCTGGAGGCTGTTGTAGATTGGGATGGACCTGCTCGTCAGGTGGTGATTCAGCGATGAAAAAAGGAGTTCTTGCTATCATCTTATTCATTCTCCTGGTAGGGGGAATGGGCTGTGGACTAGGGGCGACAGAAAGTCCGGCTCCAGAGATATCCGGCGGTTCTTTGGAAAATGCTACCGTATCGTCCATTACCGATAAGCCAGAAACTGATTTAGAGAATGGGGAGGCCACGGAAAATCCGGAGAGTTCAGAGAACGCTGCTTCGGGGAAATTGGAAGCCGCTCAGGAGGAACATACGGAACAAAAAGAGGCATCGCCGGTTCCCGGTTTTTCTTGTACATTGTCCATTACCTGCCATCAACTGGTGGCCAATCCCTCTCTCTTGCCGGAGGGAAAGCAAGGGTTGATTCCTGCCAGTGGTGTGATTTTGGCATCCACGGAAATCAGCCTGGAAGAAGGTGCTACGGTTTTTGACCTGCTACAGCAGGGAACCCGGCACCAAGGAATTCATATGGAGTTTACGCGAACGCCCATATATAACAGTACCTACATCGAAGGAATCCATAATCTTTACGAGTTTGATGGAGGGGAATTATCCGGATGGATGTATCGAGTCAACGGAACTTTCCCCAATCGGGGCGCCAGTGCCTACCAACTGACCGATGGGGACCAGGTGGAGTGGTTGTATACTTTGGACTTGGGTCGTGATGTGGGCGGCGATTATCTGGAGCAAAAGGGAGAATAGAGAAACAGTGAATCAAGGATTTTCCACATATCACCCCGTGGTGAATTTTATATTTTTCGTCATGGTAATTGGAACCGCTATGTTTTTTCTTCATCCGGTGCTGTTAGGGATTTCTTTCACCGGTGCTTTGGCCTACGCGTTGTATCTAGAAGGTCGAAAAATTCTGCGATTCTTATTGATTTTCTTGCTACCCATGATGGTGGTGTTGTCTTTGGTGAATCCCTTGTTCAACCACCGGGGCGTTACCATTCTTACATATATAAGGGA
>CALFUG010000092.1 GCA_937928455.1 uncultured Clostridia bacterium | reverse complement strand
AAGCCGGCAGAATCGCAACGATTGTTCTTTCCTCTTGAGTATTCATTCCACCTTTGCCTCCATGATTTTTTCCAAAACCTCGTCCGCCACAGCATCTAATGCGCGGGTAGTCTCTTCTGGGTTACTGTCATGAACATTGGAAATCACGTAGGCCCGGGTGGGTGTTTCACTTACGGTCATCATCAGGACAATCCATCCGTGTGATGATAGGATTTGCTGAAATTTTTCGAAGAAAAAATCACTGCAATTTTCCAAAGTGGGGTTCACCAAATGAAAAGGCGGCGTTTCATTGAGATCTTTGTCTTGATATACGGAAATAAATCGTTCCACCATTTCTTCCAACTCGCTGAAACGAACAAATTCCTCTCGAGTTTTTAACACGTCCAAACAGATTTCCCAGGTGTGGGGGTGCTTTTCTCCCGGTTTCCCACCAATGGTAATATGATGAGTGGCATTCAAATATGCCTTAAATTTATACTGACGGAATCTCATATTCATCCTCCTGTAGTTCCTGATATACCTCCGGACGGCTGGCCACATCCATATTGGCCACAAATTTTTCGTAGGTCTCCAAGGCGGTTTCCTGTTGCAAATCTGCTTCCATGATACCGGCTCCCACTCGTAGCCCTCGGGCCACATTGCCGGTTTCCCAAATTTGATAAATTTGTTGTTTCAAAAGTTCCGCCTCCTCTATGGGTGTGCGGTATAAAATAATGACAAACTCCCCGCGAGCCACCTCCCCTAATACATGATAGGGTTTCAGTAGCGGTTGAATGGGTTCGATGTAACTAAAAATTTGATTTTTTGTATAGTACTTGTCTTTCATGACCACATAAATTCCAAGTAGACATATGGGGAACAATTTGATATTGGAGGATTTGGATAATAAAGTTTCCAAAACCCGGTCATCATAAAACTTGGTTTCTTCCCGGGGACAATTTAATATTTCCTGGATTTCTTTATCTTCTTTTAATAAAAGTGCCAGTTGATTGTTTCTTTCCACCAGAGTATCTTCCGCATTTTTTAGCTTCTTGTTTTTTCTCTTAATGGTAGAAATGGTAATCATGGAAATCCCAAACATAATGGCCGAAAAGGATAAACTAACCAGAAGAATAAAGGTTTCGTGCCGAGGTATGGCCGCAAAATTAATAGCCCCCGTTCGGGATGACACAATCCCCACCGTGTAGGTGGCTCCGGAATACTCAAATGGAACATAATACATCAGAACATCCTCTTGCGCCTCCATGTTCAGTAGGAATGCTTCGCTACTTTTTAATGAACCCAACCCATCCGTTGTGCTTTGATTCTTTGCATACAAAACAGTAGACCCTTTGGTTAAGAAGAACCATCGGCTGTTGGATGTAGAAATGTCATTCTCCAGATATTGTATCAACTGTCGATCCGATACTCCTCTTTCTACTTGAAAAGAAAGATGTTCTGCCAGTTCATGAACATAATACTGGTTCTGTTGATCGTAGGCCTTCAGGTAATCTCCTCGATTGGCAACTAATTCCCGGTTGATTAATAACAGAAAAATGCTTACTAAAATAAACAGTGTACCCACCGCTGCGATAGTAAGCCATCTTGAATTTCCTAGTCTTTGAAACATCTTAATCATATATTCCCACCCTATAAATTCCTCGCAACCACCGATTCCTAATGATTAATGAGAGAATCTCCTTTGCTTTTCAATCGAAAAAACCAGGCAAAATCTTTCATAAGTACCGCCTTCGCTGCTTTTCGTTCTGCGGTTAAGTCCAAGGTTTTCCAAACTTTCTGTCCGTTGATGGAGTTCAGAATCCCCGCAAAGCGGAACCAAAACACCATGAAATTGAATGCCGGTAATAGAATAACCAAATACCATTTGCTACTATAATATTTCCGCAATTCCGGCAACGGCTTCAAAAAAATCAAAATGTTGAGATAGTACAAGAAACCGGCAAAAACATACAATAAAAATATCAAAACAAAGGACAACACAATCAGTCTCAATGGATAGTTCAGGAACAATAAGCATATCAAAGCAAAATACCAAATCATACGAGGGAATGCAAACGTATGGTCATAAATCAATATTCTCAGAATAAAGCTGCCCAACATCCCCCGCACCGCATTCAAGCGATTCCTCATGAAAATGTGGATGACTTCCATTTCTCCCATCTGCCACCTTTGACGCTGTGCATATAGTTCGTTCACCCCTTCGATAGGCTCTACGAAGAAAATCGCTTCGTTGCAAATGGTGATTTTGGATCCCAACGTTTCTCGCAATTGGAAGGTCAAATGGGTATCTTCTGAAACGGTGTCTGTGTTAAATAATTGGGTTCTCAATATAGCCGATTTACGAAAGGCAGAAAAGGCCCCCGACATGGTATATATAGCATTGAACTCTGCCTGAAAGTTCCTTCCTGCCAAGAAAGCCTGGCAGTATTCAAAGAATTCCAGTTTGCGTAGCAACCTTTTCCCGAATCTCTCGGTAGCTTCGATTGCCACCGGGTCTACCACAACGGTGCCGGTAACCGAATCTATCTCCAAGTCGTTTTCAAATAAAATAATCATGTTCCGCAATGCATCTTTGTGAAGAATACCATCACTGTCTATATGTATAATGTACTTGCTATTGCTATTGAACAAAGCCAGATTTAAGGCTTTGGATTTTCCCTGCTTGGCATCTACCCATGTCATCACCATTTCCGGAAATTTGTTTTGACTCTCTGTAAAAATCTGGAAGCTACGGTCAGTACTCTCGTTATTGGACAAAATAATGTGAATTTTTTTGGCTGGATAATCGGATCGGTATACGGATTCCAAACATCGATACAGGGTTTTCTCCGAATTATATACCGGGATAATCAAGCTGATTTCCGGCTCATATCCCAAATGCCATTTTTTCTCCTGGTGACTTCGCCTTCTCTTCCGGTTAATCAAAATCACAAAGTTCCCCATGGCCGGAATGATTTCCATAATCAATGGAATAATCAACCAGGCCATCCAAAAGGAAATACTGCTTCCCATGAGAGCATAGAGCCAGGAAAAAGTAAACAGAACGATGATGGAGTTTCGTATTAATTCAGTTAGCCAAACCATATCGGAACCTCCCTATCCTCTGTCGTACAACCTGTGCTTTGGTAAACACGTAGAAATATACCAATATTGTAATACCGTAAAAGAATAGCCGTCCTACGATGGTGTGGGCATAGAAGTATACATCTCCTCCTAAAGTACGTACCATCACGCATATGATAAAGATTCGAATCATATTTGTCACCAATATGATGAGCACTCCGGAAATGGAAAGGACCACCTTTTCAAATCCGTTATACACAGGAAAGAAAATCAGCATGGCCAAATATGTTCCGATTTCTATAATCCCCGAACACTCATAGTCGATATACAGAGACAAGGAACCCTCATCCGTTGGAATGAACAAGGTGTCATATAAAAAGTCGTAAGAATATAGGCCTGTCGCATTTCCCAAAACACCGGAGCCTGCGGCTACAGCACTTTGCAGGGGCTGTGTTAAGTAGGGTTGAATAAAGATAACATAAAAAACAAAGAGACCTACACTCCCCACTAAGAACAACCAA
>CALFUG010000091.1 GCA_937928455.1 uncultured Clostridia bacterium | reverse complement strand
AAAGGAAACCCCGGGGCTAATTAGTCTCGGGGTTTTGTTGTATGACGGGCATGCCGTCAATCTGTGGCGAAAGTCCACAAGGGGCGTAGTTGCTGACGAACCCCAAAGCGACTTGGGGTGGGGTCGGGTACCTTTCCTTGGTACCCGACCCCAAGGTATGATAAAATAGATGAAAGATCAAAATAGAAGTGGCGTTGTTATTTAAAATTGCGTATAAATCAAAATACGGGAAGGAAATACCATGCAGAAGAAAGCCTTCGTTATCATCGATATTCAGAACGACATCACAAAAAACTACAAGGAGATTATCGAAAACATCAACAGAGCCATTGATTGGGCGGTTGAACAGGAAATTCCTGTGGTCTATATCAAACACAATAATTTGTCCGATGGAACGAGAACCTTTAAGCCGGATACCCACGGGGCAGAACTTGTGCCTGAAATGAAGATGGTATCGGAGAATATATTCATAAAATCTAAGGGGAATGCTCTAACCAGTGAGGCCTTCGCGGAATTTGCCGCAAAGAACCAGATTACCGATTTCTATATTGCCGGGGCGGATGCGGTTGCTTGCGTAAAATCCACCTGCTTCAATATGTGTAAGTCGGGTTACGGTGTTACTGTTCTCTCGGATTGCATCACCAGTTATGATAAGAGAAAAATCGATGAGATGCTTCAGTATTATGAGGGCAAGGGTTGTAATCTCATCACCTTGGATAATCTGATTCGCACTTAACGTGAGGACTTCCAGATGGAAAAATAACATTACATCAACGGGTTCTGGAAGAGAGGCAGATGCAATGTTTGACAAGGCGTCCTATCCATAATAGTATTCATTTATACAAGAAAATATTATGCAAAGTTGTTAGAGTAGTGCCACATTGATAGTGATTTGAAAGGAGCGTGTAAATTTTGGATAATATAAAGTTTGCCATTGATATGGAGTTGGATGGTGAAAAATACTACAGGGAACAAGCGGAAATCAATCGAAACAACGGTCTATATACCGTGTGTCTTCTTTTGGCAGAAGAAGAAAAAAGTCACGCTCAGATTTTAACCGATTATTTGAATAAGCGTTCAAACCGATTAGTAGAGACGGACACACTTTCGAAAACCGAAAACATATTTGACGGATTGGATGATATTCAGTTTGAGGGGGCAGAAAGAGCGAGTCAACTGGATTTTTACAGAATAGCCGCCGAAAAGGAAAAGGAAAGCATTGAGTTATATAAAAAGTCCGCATTAAAAGCGGAGGACGGCAAAGAAAAAGAGTTGTTTGAATTTCTAATGAAGCAGGAAGAAATGCATTTTAAACTTTTGGATGAGCTGAACACCTTGCTCATGCATGCCGAAGAATGGGTAGAAAATGCGGAGTTTGGAATCCGAGAAAAATATTAACATTAGATAGATAATGAGTGACGTTCGCATGGCCAGACCATAGAAGGAGGCAGCACCGTGGCAACGGACATATATTTAATATTCGGACTGATACTTCTGATGCTGGTATTTTTTATTTGGGGGAAATGGCGATATGATATCGTATCCCTTGTGACCCTACTTTTGGCCGGGCTAGTTGGCCTGGTCCCTATGGAAGGGTTGTTTGCAGGATTTGCTCATCCTGCGGTCATAACTGTTGCAGCGGTCCTTGTTGTAAGCAAGGGGCTCATGAATGCAGGAGTGGTTGATTTTATGGCCAGACATCTTCTCAAGCTGGGAGATAATATTATGGTACAAATGACAGCACTTGTTGTTGCTGTCACCCTAAGCTCCGCATTTATGAACAACATTGGTGCCCTTGCCTTAATGATGCCGGTTGCCATCAAGATGGCCAGAAAGAACAATAAGTCACCGTCCATTTTCTTGATGCCTCTGGCCTTCGGGTCACTCCTTGGAGGGATGACAACTCTTGTTGGAACTCCTCCCAATATAATCATTTCAACTTTCCGAGCGGATTACACAGGGGAGGCCTTCGGAATGTTTGAATTCCTTCCGGTGGGGGGTGTAGTTGCCGCAGCAGGTATCCTCTTTATTCTCCTAATCGGATGGAGATTTATTCCGAAAAGGGCGGGGGGTAAATCAGAAGAGGATTTGTTTGAAATAAAGGATTATATCACGGAACTTAAGGTTCCGGAAGAATCAAAATATGCAGGGAAAACAGTTCAGGAGCTTGAAGCAACCGTAGAGGGAGAACTAAAAATCGTAGCCGTTATCCGGAAGGATAAGAACTATGCCGCCCCTTCATTGAAATTATCTCTTGAAGAAGGGGACTCACTGATTGTGGAAGCCACCGCAGGAGAAATCCAGGAAATTCTTGATGTAACAGACCTTAAGCTTGCGGATACCGACAAGTTGTCCAGAGAGGACATTAAAACGGAAGATGTTGAAGTTATGGAGGCTGTTGTTATGACAAACTCCTTTATCATAGGCAGAACGGCCAAGGCCATGAGAATCCGAAACAGATATGGGATCAACATTCTTGGCGTCGCTCGAGAAGGAGTGAGAATCCGTCAATCTCCTGATTCCGTGAAATTTATAGTAGGGGATATTCTTCTTCTCCAGGGGCCACCGGATACTCTTTCCGAAATCATCACACAATGGGGGTGCCTCCCATTGGCGGGGCGAGGTATCAGTCTCGGCAAACCCAGAAGGTTGATACCGGGAGTTCTTATTTTCTTAGTTGCACTGATTCTCACCGCTCTTGGGATCTTGCCGGTTCAGGTTTCTTTTGTGTCCGCTGTAGTCGTGATGGTGCTTGGAAACTTTATTTCTCTGAAGGAAATGTACGAAAGTATCGATTGGTCCATCATTATCCTTCTGGGATCTATTATCCCGGTAAGTAGAGCTCTTGAAACAACAGGGGGAGCTCAACTGATTGCCGAGAGTGTGTTGGGGTTGGCTGACAGAGTGCCGGTATGGACCATGGTAATGGCAGTCCTTATAATATCCATGACATTGTCTGATATCGTTAATAATTCCGCGGCCGTACTGATTATGGCCCCCATTGCCATTGAGATTGCAGGTGGTCTCTCCGTATCTCCGGATGCATTCCTTATGAGTGTTGCAATCGGAGCATCCTGCTCATTCCTTACGCCAATAGGGCATCAGTCGAACACCCTGGTAATGGGTCCGGGTGGATATAAATTTGGTGATTATTGGAAAATGGGGTTGCCCCTTGAAATCATTGTGGTGGTAGTAGCGGTCCCTATGATCATGCATGTATGGATTTAGAGAGGTAAAGTCCCGGGGAATGGACGGATGTACGGAGAATAACAGGGTCGGGTACCTATGAGGTACCCGACCCTGTTTGTTTGCATTGCCCGATTCCATTCTTTTGCCAATTTTTCCTTCTGCCCGGCTTCACTCTATTAAATGGGTTCCTCGGTGGATTTTCCCAAAGGCAGGACAATCTGTAGGGTAAAGAGACCACTTTCGGCAGAAAAGGAATAATAGCCTTGGTGCCGGTCTACCAGCATTTGGATGCTCTTGGTTCCATAGCCATGGCCTTCCTCCTCGGTATGGGGGAGGCCGTTTTCCATTTCAACTTCTTCATGCAATGTATTTTCGATGAGTATCAGTAGATTTCCTTTGTGAACGTGACAGCTGGCCCGCACTGCCGATTTCGGGGGATTTTCCAAAGAATTCCTTCCGGTGGATGCGGCAGAAATGGCATTTTCTAATCCGTTGGCAAGAAGAGTGCAGATATCCGTGTCGGGCAAGGGAAGATTCTTTGGCACAACGGCTTCGATGGTGAATTGTACTTTTTTCTGTTTGGCTTTATTGGCAAAGGCGGAGAAAATCAAATTGATCGTGTTGTTTTCGCAGTATCGTTGGGGCACGATTTTGTCGATATCGGTTTGGGTTTGTTGAATGTATTCCATGGCCTTTTCCACATGGCCTTCTTCCAGGAAGCTGT
Source organism: uncultured Clostridia bacterium (assembly GCA_937928455.1). Classification (GTDB taxonomy): domain Bacteria; phylum Bacillota; class Clostridia; order Peptostreptococcales; family Anaerovoracaceae; genus JAAZGD01. The sequence continues at coordinate 4,167 of CALFUG010000091.1, read as the reverse complement.
GGAGCAGGGACAGATGATGGCGCATGTCGTGCCGATATATGGAGGTCTGATTTTGAACTTGCCTAAGAACCGAAATTTCGTTAGCTGCTTGGTCCGACTTGGTTTGGAGCATCAGATTATTCAACTCCAATCGGCTTCTTCGGTGCATCTCATTGTTGTAGACGATGATAAAAACGATATAGAACATGGAAATCACGGAGGGAAAGAACTCCACAATGACCTTTGTGCCGGAATAGAGAAACCCGGTATAGATGGTGGTGGTGTAATCAAACACATAGTAGATTAAGGGGAAGGAGCCAAAAAGATAAAGGCTCCATCGCGAATAGGACATCACCTGATGGACGGAAGCTGCAACATATTTTTTAATCAGATATAACATAATCAGGAGACCGACAGTGTAGCCGACATGAAAAGATATGCTGCTTTCCCAACTATATTGCAATGCCAAGCCTACCCAATTGGGGGGCTGGCAGCAGAGATAAGAGGTCAACACACTGACGATGGCAATGGGCAGAGGCTTCTTCAGATAAACTACAATGAAAAGAATGCTGGGCACGTGGGTAATAAAAGGATATAGCTTAGCGGTCACCATCAATCCCAACAAAAAATAAGAAGCCAACTGCAGCCCCAGTATGGCAAAAATTAAGAGCACAATGGCTTTTCGGTTTTTTGTGGTTTTTTCGTATCCCGCGAAGCTCACCGATACGATAGTGCCAAATATTAAGAGAAAAGTGTAGTTGATGATTTCCAAGACCTGTGTCATGGTTTTACTCCCTTCTCCATAAACAAATATTGCATGTATGCCTCCCGAATTTTTGGGTAGAGCAGCCTGGAAATGGGGACGGTCTGCTTGGCACCGGTGATGAATTCTTTTTGGTTCATGGAAAAAACGGAGCTCATATTCACGATGTAGGAGCGGTGAACTTTTATAAATTCCGGGTGGGCAAGCAGTGCACCTTCAAAATCCGAAAGAGAACCGCTAATTTCCTTGATGGCTCCCCCCGCCAGATGAAATCGCAGTTTTTTGTTGAACACTTCCAGGAATTCAATGTTCCCCAATGGAATCCGGGTCATGCCGGAGGCGGTTTTGATTTGCAACGATTCCTCTCCCCGCTGTGCCTCAAGGAAAAGCTTGTCTAGAATGGGAAATAGTTTCGGTGTGGTTGCCGGCTTCAGCATATAGAAATGGGCATCTACAGCGTAACTCTCCACTGCAAATTCCTTGGAAGAGGTGAGAAAGATAATCTTTGTTTCGTCGTCAAACCGACGGATTTCCCGTGCGGCTTCGATGCCGTCCAATCCCGGCATGAGAACATCCAAAAACAGCACATGATAGGCATTTCGCTTCATGGCTTCCAGAAGATCCAGGGCATTGGAAAAAGAATCGTATCGAAAGGCAGGCTCCTTTTCCCCTTGATACTGGTTCAGCAGATTGGAGATTCGGGAGAGTTCTTTCAGGTCGTCGTCACAAATGGCCATTCTCAGCATGAAGAGTCCTCCTAAGGGCGTTCGTCTTTACGTATTCTATCATAGGAATCCCCCTGTTATCAATACGTCTTGAAGCGTTGGTTTGTCCTCGTGGGAGGGACCCTTGCTGGATTGCATTTCAGGGCTAAAAAACGACATTTCGGGGGACATTTCCCTTCGGCACTATAGGTTTTGCTAAAGTATAATGGAAACCAGCTTCGAATCGTTGCCAACACAGAAAGGAGAAGGCCTGTGACATCTGCAATATCTTACCTCATAGCAACCGTGGGCATTGGTGCGCTATTGGCGTTGTGGTTTATCACCACCTATCAAGTCATTTCCCGGAAAACCCAGGATTTGATTCATGCCGCGGATCAGGTTCGCCTTCTCCGGGAGAGTTTCCATCAGATGAGGAACGGTCCCCACGAAGCTTCGGCCAAAAAGATGCTGGATACCAGCACCCGGATTTATTCTCAAATTGAAAAAAGTTATAACGAGACGCTACGAAAACCCCTCTATCGAGCTCCTGCCTTTGTCATGGGATTTCGCAAGGCGGAAAAGGGAACCATTCAGTTTTTGGAATCAAGGAGGAAGAGTCTATGAAAAGACAACAAGAAAGACTGGCCAGCGAAAAGAGGCGTCTCTTTAAGGGAAGGTGGATGAGCTTACTGCTGGTTATTTGTGTCATGGTTACCTTGATTTTGCCGGCACAAGCCATGGGAGTCACGGCAAATGCCACTCCTTCCAACGCTACGGTATATATCAATGGAACAAAAGTATCTTTTGAAGCCTACACGATTAACGGAAGCAACTATTTTAAGCTACGAGACCTGGCTATGGCCCTGAACTCTACCAACAAGAAGATTGGAATTGGCTATAACGGGTCAACCAACACGGTGGAAATCAAGGCCGGGCAGCCCTATGTACCCGTGGGCGGCGAACTGGAATTAGGGGACGGTTTGGCTAAGAGAGCCACTCCGGGCAAAGCCACCATACATTGGGTAGAAGAGCCAAGTAATGCAAACACAATGCAGTTGGAATACAATATCGCATTGGGAACCTACGTGATCAATGGGAATAATTTTGTAAAGCTTCGGGACTTGATGCAGTGGGTGGACGTAGGTGTTGGGTATGATAGTAAGACCGCATCCATTGCCATCCATACCGGACAAAAGTATGTGCTTCCTAAATACACAGGAAATCCCTTGAAATCCGGGGAAGCCATTGACAACAAATACAGAAAATATTACGGAGCCCAGCCGGGTTCTATCCATAATCACGGAGAAATGGTCTATCATGACGGTTGGTACTACCATTATGGTTTTCGAATCAAAGAAGGCGGCCAGGCCATTGGGTACCAATCGAGCTATGGGGATTACATCCCGGACAACTGGCAGGTCTACGGCGGAAAAATATTTTTTGAAGGAGCCCTCTCCAGTGGCGTAACCACCCAAGTCATCTTTACCATGAATTTAGATGGTTCCGGCGTGAAAAAAATCATCACCAACGCACTGGACACGGGACAGAGAATCACCGTGTATAAAGGGAAGATTTACGCAAACACCCATACGGCAAATGGAGCGGGTGCAAGTATTGTCAGCTTCAATCTGGATGGCAGCGGAAGAAAGATCCTTTACACAGGAGACTTGTCTGTGGAACCGGTACCTGTAGGCTATGGTAGCCGGGGATACCATATTTTTAATGACAGAATCTACTTCATGACCAAAGACAAGGATATTTGGTATCCAACGGAGAAGAGTGTATACTCCATGAAATTGGACGGAAGCGACCAGAAGCTGGTGACCACCCTCCATAATTCCCCCTGGAATATTGTCAGTGTATATGACGGATATATCTATTACGAGACCAGATGGGAAGGCTTGCATCGCATGAAAATTGACGGTAGCGATGACGTGTGCGTTTTGCCGGAATCTATGGAGCAATATGCCATCTATGGGGATAAAATCGTATACAACGTCGATCACACCATGCTGGGCGTGGTCAACACAGACGGCACCGGACGCTACCAATTCCCCAATGCCAAACAAGATCCCAATAGAACCACTCCAGCCTATGTTTCTAACCTCATGGTGATAAATAGCAAATATACCTTCGCCCAAAATGTTCTTTTAAACAACGATTCTGCGGCAAACGGATACGTTCGTTTCAGTGCAAATTACAGCGATCCCAATGATGATGATATTCGGGGACTCCGGGGATGGTTTCCCTCCAAGGTACCTCATATTAATACCTTGACGGATATTGGTTCTTCCGGCGGCAACTCAGCAGCCCTTTCAGATGGTTGGTATAATCTGCGTTGCATGTACAACTATATGTATATTGATAAAAACGGCGGAGCCCAGCTTCGAACAAGTGACACCAATCAGAAATTCTATGTGGAAAACAAAAACGGCATATATTTCACGCTAAAGACAGAAGACGGAAAGTATCTGGGCATTGGGGACACCGTGGTCAATGGAGTTCAGGTGAAGGCGGTGAACCAGGAGTACCTGTGGGCATTGCGTAATGAGAAAGGCAGTGATATTTTCAGCATGCGCCCAGCTGATAACAGCAACATGTTACTGAATGCGGCGGGAGAGAAAAGCACCGACGGCACCTGGATTATTCTTTGGAGGCACGATAAAGAAGATGCTCCCAACCATGGGGAATTCCGATTTATCCCTGCGAAGTAAAGAGAAT
>CALFUG010000090.1 GCA_937928455.1 uncultured Clostridia bacterium | reverse complement strand
TGAAGAAATTATATCACTTTCTTGCTGTTTTCGCAAGAAAACCACCGGTTATTTGTGATACACCTCCCCTTTCATAATCTTATAGCTGCGATAGATTTGTTCCAGCAGGAAAATTCGAATCATTTGATGGGGAAACGTCAGCTTGGAAAAGCTGAGTCGCAAATCGGCGCGTTCCAATACGACTTTCGACAGCCCCAAGGAACCACCGATGACGAAGGTGATGTTGCTTTTTCCCTGAATGGACAGATTTTCTAAATATCGTGACAAGGTTATGGAGTCTATGGTTTTTCCTTCAATAGCAAGGGCGATGAGATAATCCTCTTCCCGAATTCTCTTCAGGATGTCTTCTCCTTCTTTTTCTATATCATCTCTCTCTCGCACTTCCACCACTTGCAACGTTCCATAACGAGTCAGTCTTTTGGCATACTCTTCTTGTGCCTGTCGCCAATATTCTTCTTTCAGTTTTCCCACACAGATAAGGGTGATGTTCATACTCTACCGACCTCTCCAAAGGTTTTTTGCTCTGGCTTTTATGGTGCTGCAACGCCTTACACCATGTAAATGCAGCTCACCTGATCCCGAAGTAAAATATCCATGACGAATTGTCCTCCTTGTGGAAAGATCTCTCTCACGGTTTGCATCACACTTTCCGGAAAATTATTTTCCTTACTGAGATGGGCAAAAAGAATAGTGCGTTGCCCCGTGTCCCGTTCCGGCAGTTGACATAAGGCTTGGGCTGCCGCCCGGTTGGACAAATGGCCATTGTCACTTAGAATTCTTCTTTTTAAGTAATAGGGGTACCTGCCGATGAGCAATAACTCTTCCTCATGGTTGGCTTCCATTACAATGGTATCTGCATCCCGTATTTCATCCAGAATCCCCTCTCCAATTTTTCCGGTATCCGTTACGATGGATAGCTTCCGGCCTCCCGCTACGAAGGAATAGCCCACCGGCTCCGCCGCATCATGAAAGGTGGGGAACGCTTTTACTTGAATGTCTCCCACTTGAAAGTATTCTCCTGTTTCAAATACCTGTGGGAAGGAAACAAAGTCAGTCATGCCCATAGCTCGCCAGGTGGAGCGATTGGCGAAAGCCGGAGGTTGGCCCAATCTTTTCAGAAGCACCCGAAGACCCCGGATATGATCCGAATGCTCATGGGTAATCATAATTCCCTTGACCTTCTCAACCGGGGTTTCTGTTTCCGCCAAGGCCATCATAATTCGCTTGGCACTGATTCCCGCATCAATTAAAAGTGCGGTCTCTTGGGACTGCACCATATAACAATTTCCACTACTTCCACTGGAAAAAGAACAAAATCGTAAGCTCATTCGCATCTCCTGTAATGTAATATATTTCTAAAGAGTGTGAGTTCTATTTGTCAAGAATGGGGCTCCGTGTTAAAACCCTAGAATTGGGCCGCATTGACATACTTTTCTTCCCCATCATTGTACTTAATATACCAGGCCGGGAATGCGGTGTCCGCTACAGTATCCCCCCGCCCTTCTTGGTCATCTCCCAACCAATACACCAGCTGAATTTCTTCCACTACCCAAATTTCTTCCGCCTCTTTCTGGCTCACCAGCGCCAACAGGGCAACGGCAGCGTCTGCCACCGATACTTTCTTTCGGCTATGTTCGGTAGGAACCAGCCAAAAAACTTCCCCTTCCATTATTTGCCCTTGACGAAAAATAACGGATAGCTGGCTTCGTTCCAAGAGAAAATCCTCATACTTGTTTTGGAAGGTCACCATCACTTCTTCTCCCTCTTGGGTCACTACCGCCCAGCTCTCTTGAGGATGGGATATCCCCAACGCCATGGCAAAATTTACAGCGCATTCCAAATACCCTTCTTTTCGTCCCGGCTCCTGGAGATTCCAATCTTGGTTTTCTCGCCAAGATTCCGGCAACCAAAAAAGTTCTTGTGCGCCTTCGCTACCCAGAAGGGCTTGGATGTCCTCTTGGCTGGGGTGAATGACCTCTACCGAGAGCAGCTCCATGTCTTTCGGTTTCTCCGGTATCGCCGCCTCTACCACCACACCTCGCTCTTCCAAAAGTTCAATTAATGCCGGTCCATCAAAGGTTTGGGGATTGTCTTTTACGCCAAACTCCCCGTAGGTGACAATCAAAAACAGGTTGGTCAGCAAAAGGGCGATAATAATGATGGTTTTGGCTTTGGCCCAATCCATTTCTATCCTCCTTATCGAAGGGAATGCCCCATGGGCAGGGCATCTCGTATACTATAGTACAACTCCATTTGCTTTCCTTCCTCTTCCACCAAGAAGCACCAGCATGTTTCTATTTTACCCACACCTTCCTCGGTCTTGGAAAAGCGAGTCTCCACTAATCGAATGCCCTGAAGACTTTGCAGCACCAACAAGAAGGGGTCCTCTTTTCTTTCTTGAAAAAACCCTTCTTCCATGAGAACCTCCACCATCTCAGGATAATTGGTGGCCAACACATTGACTGCAGTGTAATCTCCTGCAGAGAAAGGCTGGGTTTGTGTTTTTTCCGGGATATAAAAATCTCGTATAAAGTCGGTAACCTGCTCTCCCACCACGGTGATGGCTAGAGCCCCTCCTCCTTCATATCGTACGGCGCTTTCCTCCCACAAGTCAAACACAAAGCTCACCGAAGAAGGTCGGCCGGATTGCTGCTGGATTTGGGTGAGATGAAGGGCATAGACCTTCCCCGAAGGATCTTCCGTTCCTCCATGTTTCGACAAGAATTCCAATGCGATTTCTAAGCTTTCCAACAGGCTGACATCATTGGTCATAGCCCCTTCTTCCTTGTATCGGAAGGTACCATTCTTCTCCGCTACCAATACCCGCTGGCCGTATCCATACATGTACGTATTGGTACCTTGGGCATCCTGTATGATTCGCGTAAAGTCAAAGGTGTCTCCGAAAAAAGTTTTCGCCAGACCTCGTTCAAATTCTTCGCCTCCCACGGCTCGTTCGTTGGTATAGGTGGTGATGGTGTAGGGAAATTCATTGGGTAAGGGTACCAACACCGGATTGGCTTCTTCTTCCCCCAGTAGAAGCGATAGGGGATATGCCACATGGGCGTTGATGGCCGTTCTTTGATATAAGGATAGGAAGGGGGTTTGTTCCAATTTTTCTCCATTGCCGATGATTCGGTAATATTTGTTTTGACTCCCATCCCTTACGAATATACTCTCCATACTGCCAAAACTGTATGCGATTTCGGAAACCTGTTGAATGGTTTCCGTGGCGGAGGGACAATCCCACTGGTAAATCTCACAGAAGAATTCCAGAGGCAACCCCTCATCAAAAACTGCTTTCAAGGATTCCATGGCTACCACTTGTTGGTATTGTTCCCGGGTAATTTCTTCCACAAAAATATCTTGCTCCCGGAAAAACTCCTCTATGCCATGAGAAAACGTGGGGCCTTGCCCCGGGTCTTGATCCGTCCACCAATAAGGCCGCGTGTTTTCGGTAATGACACCATAACTTCCGTCTCCATAGGAAATTTGAAGTTCATCCGGAGCTACGACCTCTGACGGCAGTATCACGGAATGGACCGGCTCTTCTTCCGACCACTCTCCCAGGGTCATTTGCCCCGGGTTAATATCTTCCCAAAAAACATACAAAAGTAGTATTGTTGACAAGAACAATACTACCATCATCACGCTTTTTATGAATTCCTTCGTGGTTCCTTTCGTACCGGGTTCCTTCATTCCTTCTTCTCTCCCCCA
>CALFUG010000089.1 GCA_937928455.1 uncultured Clostridia bacterium | reverse complement strand
TGCACCACATGGTCCAGTCCGATTTGACGCACCTTTTCCATCTGAACGGCCCCGTGATTCACTAGGTATTCCATCAGAGAAGGTCCATTTTTCATGTCTCTTTGCAATGCTAGGTGCGATAAGATGGCCACATCTCCCCGATAAAATGGCGCATTATTGTCTTGATAATCCCCTTCTGTCAGCTTGATTTCTTCCGTTAATAGATTCGGATTGTCCCACTTAAAATCACCTTGACTATCATCATATCCCAATGCTCTCAGGGAAAAAGTCAAATACTGATACGTAGAAACTAACTGATTTGCTCCAAATTGATGATCGCTCATACCCTTTGTGAGACCATTGGCATAGGCATAGCCTACGTAGGAATTTGCCCAGGAATCCACATCGGTGAATGGGTGATTCCACTCTTTTGTCAGCGCCTCTTCCTCTTTCCCAAGAAGGCGAACTAGCATGGTGATGGCCACCTGCCTGGTTGGGGCGGTCATCAAGTCATAGATAGGTTGTCCCATTTCGTCAGTTCCCGTTCCTTTAAAAAGTCCCAATGTATATAGTTCTTCCGCCGCTCGTTCCATTCTCCCGCCGGCTGTTCCTCCCATTCCATCACCGGATTCCGGTCCTCCGGGAGAACCCTCCCGTGTGGAATAAAATCCATCTCCCAGTCGGCTGCCATGAATACTCACATCCTCTCCCCGATCCGAATTGATTTGCCCATGATTCAAGGCATCTCCATGCACCGTCAGCCGACACCCGTTCCGTATGGTCAAGGTCCCATGGTTCACAAGTTCTCCCCGTATGGTCAGGTCATAATAATCCATCATCATTACGTGTACACCTTCCGGTATTTCCAAACGGTCCAAGGTCAAATTACCGGATATATAAAAATCTCCTTGGTTTGCTACCAAGCCATTTTTAATCAATATCCCCCCCTGTAAGTTGATCTGGCTTTCTCCCACAAGAGTTCCGTTCACGATTAAAGCGCCCTTTTCCGTAATGGTCATGCCGGCCCCCGGCGCAAATGTTACATCATCGATTACCAACATACTATTGAGAGAAGTGCTACCTGTAGCAACTCCGTTTTCAATCCGGATTCCCCCACTTTTAAAAGGATTGTTGATTCGTTTTACCGCTCCGATATTATCCACAACAACGCCGTTTTCCAGCCAGATTTCTCCAAACCTCCCCGAAAGAGTGCCTCCGTTTATGGTAGTAGACCCTTGGGTACGAATGGCGCTAGCCGCAAGCCCCGTATACTTACCTCCGTTAATAATGAGCTGCCCGTCATTCTCGATAGCACAATACCCCCCTATAATGGAACCTTCCCCATTTATGGTTAAAGTTCCTGTCTGTCGAATGGGAGATCCGTCTTTTTCATTCGCTCTATTGGTGTACACATACTGAATGGTATATCCATTGAGATTCAACAGGTGATTCCCATCCGGAATCACAACGGCATCTTCTCCGTAAGCAGCCGGTGCAAAGGTAATATTTGCCCCCAGCTTTACATGGCTTCCCACCGGATTTTCCATCACACGCTTCAATTCTTCCGGAGTGGTAACAATGGTTTCGCTAAATTCCGCCCCATACACCACCGGTGTTTGCACAGCGAAAGACATTGCTATCCATCCCAGCCCAAAAAGAAAGGCCAGAACCATACTTCTCCACATTTTCTTTGGATGCTGCATTTGCATTTCACTCCCTCTTAAGTTCTTTCACAGTAGTCTCCAAGGTAATGCCCAGCTCTTTGGCATATTCAAAATAAGTGTCTACCTGCTCCATGGAAAGCATGTCGGAAGAGATGAGTCCTCTTTGGTCAAACTGGTCATTTAAAAACAGTTTGGAAAACAGGAACCCACCCTGCCCCGTTAAGTACATCTCCGCCGTAATCCCCGCCAGTTCAAAGGATTCCACCAGCCCCGGGGCATTCACATGGGTTTCTACCAATACATCTTTTCCATCTTTCTTCCCATATGCTTCGATTACCATACACCCCGTATCCGATATCAAGCCTTCATCCAGAATTTCCTGAATCTCTTCCCGGAATTTCGGCGCGGGAGGCAAATGCTTCAACACCAGGTCAAAAGGTGCCACTTCCACATCCCCCACCAATTCTTTTTGATGGGACAAAAGTCCGGCCCGATAAAGGGGTTTGGCAAAATCCACTCCTGGTCCCGCATATTTAAAATAGGCGTTTTTTGCACCCTTAAAATATTTCTCCGCATTGAAGCTGTAATGGATGGGTTCATCATGGCAATGCTCTACAAATGTGATTTCCTTCTCCATCCCGTCATACTGTCTGGTAATGGGATGGTCAAAGGCCTCTAACCGAACCAACTTCCCATCCTCAAAGGCATATCCTTTTTCCGACATGTCGTGAAGTGCCGTAACAGGGGACCACCAGAAAGGCAAGAATCGCTTGGCTTCTACTCCTTCCCATACGATATTGTATATGGTTTCGCAAGAATCCAAATAGCGCATGGCATCTCGAGTGGCGGCACAAATTAGGCCAGGAGCAGAGCCGGTACCCACCAAAGCTAATTTCCCGATGGCTTCGAATTTAGGTCCATACACTTCATACTGCATTCGAATACTCTCCACCCAGTCCTCATGAAGAGCGGTGGTGGCCGCATAATCCTGATAGTGGGCTTTCACCTCCAACGCCGCCTCCAGTACATTTTGCGTACATTCCAGGGGGAGCCCGTTTAGGATTAAATCCACCCCTTCTGCCGCTTTCACAATGCTGTTCTTGTCATGGGCATCCACGGTAGTCCCTCTGGCTTTCCTCAAGGCTTTCACCAGGTTTTCTACCGCGTCCGAATCAATATCTGCACAAACGATTTCCTCTACGTTGGGCTCCAAATCCAATTTTTTGGCAGCTGCCGAACCTTGGGCTCCTACACCCAACACCAACACTTTTTTCAATTTCATGGTTTCAACCTCATTTCTTCCGTTTCCGCCGACAAAGAGATCTCTTTACCGACTTATATTTCAGCCATTAACAATAACGTCTCTGGTTGCTTTCGTTCCCACCTTCCTTCTTCTAAATGAACCCCTTACCAAAAACTTTATAGGCACCAAATAGAAAAGTCAACACCCGGAGCTCCACAAATCCTATGTAAAAAGAAAAACCAGCGCTGTTGGCGCAGGTTTTTTCTGAGTCACGATTTTTATTGTCGCTCCAAATTTTCGCAAAACAAGATTGTACTACTATGCCAGTTGATAAGTTCCCTTTCCCGCTCCCTTTATTTCATACAGTATACCATCCGCCCTTGCCATCAGTTCCTCCACCGTTTCTCCGTGTTGGGGAAACAAAACCGCCCCGATGCTTGAAATTGCCTCTAAGTCCAAGTGCTCTCCGGTTAACAAGTCATCGATTCCGTAATGAGAGGAAACTCTCTCAAACAACTCTTTCAATTTCTTGTTGGCATTGTCCCGGTCTTGTATATCATGGTAATATACTAGGAATTCATCTCCACCGGTACGAACCAAAATATCTTTCTCACTTAACCCGTGTTTGATACGACTAGCTAAACTCTTTAATACCGTATCGCCGGCACGGTGCCCATGATGATCATTAATCTGTTTGAAATCATCCACATCTACTACGGCGATACAGCAGAGAAGATTTCCCTCTTTGGCTTCCCATAGTCGATCCGTCAAAATGGTATCCAAGGCATATCTGTTATATGCCTTTGTGAGGGAATCTTGATATGCTCTTTCCCGCAGCTTCTCTTCGTCTTCTTTCTTTTCGGTAATATTGTCCACCACAATGTTAACACCGACGACTTGTTTTTTTTCAATATTGGGAGTGAAGTACACCCTTAGCCAATTATGCTTTCCCCAAATGCTGACATATTCCATTTCATGAATCAAACAACGATTTTTCTGGATGCTTTCTGCCAGTTTCCCGGAAAACCCTGCTTCTTTCAAGGGAGGCAAGGTAAGCAAGTTCAGTTTTTTCGTTTCTTCCAGGGAGGGAGAATCTAAAATTTCCAGCAATTTTTGATTGGCGTACGTAATCTCACCTTCTGTATTGCAGGCCACAAAGCCGATGGGCGCATATTCCGCCAAGGTATAGAAGCGATTCTGACTGTCCCTCAAAGACTGCTCTAGCCTTGTTTTTTCAATAAAAAGCCCCAGTTGCGAAATATATAAATGAAATAGGTTCTCATTTTTAAAGGCGACCCCTTCTCGAAAGAACAAGGTGAAGTCCCCAAATATAGTATCATCTTTCTGAATCTTGGCTACCGCCACTTGACCAATTTGCAAGCTTTTTTCTAAACCAAAGACAATCTCGGTATCGATTACGCCTCCCACCAGCTCTCGCAAGTTAGGGAAAAAGGTGATGTGTCGGTTCTGTATTTTCTCCTCACGGACAGAATCGTATCCCCACTTTCGTCCTAAGATCTTCAGGCCCGCATTCCCTAAAACATCTTGCACCTGTTCTGTTAAACCATAGATGGAAGCGGTGATAAAAGTCCCATCCTTTTCGTAGAGATTAAAAGCGGCATACTCTGCCCCGGACAAATCACAAACATACTTGGTTACTTCATCATAGTCTATTTTCTTGCCCATGTTATCCCGGAAGTATTCAGCAATTTCACGAAACTTCTTCTCAAAAGTCACATCCAAAAACAAGGTGACAAATTGATTCTCCCCTACCGGATAGGCTTTTACGGTAAAGTGTTTTCGATACTCGTGAGAGTAATCCTCGAACTCAACCAACGTCTTCCCTGCCATTACTTTGTCGTATCTCTTCACCCAGGTAAAGGCATGTTCCTTATCCTGAGCGATATCCTCCACAAAGCACTTCCCCACCACTTGTTCCTTCGTCAATCCGGTCATCTTCTCAAAGGATGGATTGGTGTCTAGGAACCTATAATCTACCATCCGACCTTGACTGTCATAAATGGCTTCATGATACGCAAAAGCACACGCCGTGTTTTGCAATGCTTCTTCATATACATTAAATATACCGTTATTTTTCAAGACATTCATTATGAATTCCCCCAATGTGCAAATTCCAACAACGCCCCTCAAAACGCACAATTATATAATATTTTCTTTATTATATAATTACCCGTACAAAATCGCAATTTCTTTATGGCTTTCGCCCCTTATGACCACCAGAAGTTTTGCTTGTTTTTTTGTGCAATCCTCAACAAATTTACGATATAATAAAACAACCCGTAAATTCCAACGGAAAGGAGTGAGCTATGAAGAAAGTTGTTATTATTGTACTGATTTTACTTGTGATAAGTCTGGGAGTAGGTGGTTACATATTTATGAACTCCGCAGGCCAAGGAGTTTTCAATGGGTCCATGCAGATGGTAACCAACGAAGAGACCACACTGAAGATTGGCCGAGACCAATCCATGGGAAGAGGTTTTGATGTGGACGGATTTGAGGCCTCTCATACATTGGAACCGGTAAACATTGCATCTAGTTTGGATTCCCATCAGATTCCCGGTATTCTCATTCGCTCTCCCCAAGAAAAAGGTGTCGTGATTCTGGTCCATGGTATGAGTGGAAATCGAATCAGTGTATACCCGGAGGCAGAAATGTTTTTACGTAACGGCTATCACGTCTTGGCTTATGACCAGAGAAGCTCCGGAGAAAACACAGCACCTTATACTACCTACGGTGTTTGGGAAAGCAAAGACCTGATAGACTATATCCACTATGTGGAGGAGATTTTTCCAGAAGGCACACCCATCATATTGTGGGGAACCTCCTTTGGCGGGGCTACTGTAGGCATTGCATTGGGAGATGCCACCATACGGGATACAGTCACTGCGGCAATATTGGATAGTCCCATCAGCAGCATGGAAGATATGATTGCCGCCAAGACCGAAGAAATGGGAATACCCTTCCCCACCAACCTGTTGATGAAAGCCGGCAGCTTCTATACCAATCGGGAATTGGGCTTCTCTTTCCAAGACGGCGAAGTAACACAATATACGGCAACCACCACCATTCCCACCCTGGTTATGAATAGCCAAGCAGATACTGTCACCCCATACTATATGGGCGAGGCAATATATCATTCCCTGACCGTAGACAAGAAGGATCTATTTACCGTACCGGATAGCAAACACGGTGATTTATACAACGACTATCCGGAAGAATATGAAAATGCCATTATGAATTTCCTGCCATAAAAAACCCATTGACAAAGGAGACCTTACAATGTTGGACTTACGAAAAATCAGATTCCCTCTACTAAAGGCCGAGGCCCACGACCGGGCCACGATCCAAAAAGAACACTTCCGTCAAAGAGGGGAAGTGGCTGTTACGAACCTCATCAAGAATAATTTTAAAGCCTATTATTGCCCTACTTTGGAAGAAGCCAAAACCCAAGTATTATCCCTGATACCAAAGGAGAGCACCATTGGATTTGGAGACTCCCATACTATTTTTGCTTTGGCGTTGGAAGAAGAGTTGGAAAAAATGGGATGTATATCCATCCCCCACACTTGCGCCGTCAATGCCAATGCTTTTCGGGAAAAGATTCCCGGGTTTCAAATCCTGGCGAATCAGCAAGAGACCAAAGAAATTCTAATGCAATACTTGGTGGCCGATGTCTTTATGCTAGGTGCCAATGCCATCACCATGGATGGTCAAATCATAAATATTGACGGGGCTGGCAATCGAATCGCCGGGAGTATTTACGGATCCGAAAAGATGATTTTTATCGCCGGCGCCAATAAGCTGGTTCGGGACGTAGAAGCGGGGTTGACCCGAACGAGAGATGAGGCGGCCCAAATGAACAACATTAAATATGACCATAATTTAAGCTGCAACAAAACCGGACTCTGTCAAGAGTGTACTTCTCAATACCGAAATTGCAACATTACCGCCATCTACCACAAGCAACCGGAGGCCGGAGACTTTCACGTCATTATTATAGGCGAAGAGCTGGGTTTCTAACCCAGCTCTTCGTTATTCCGATGCGTTTCCTATCCTAATCTATACTTTATGACCCGCTGGTTCCCACGATGACTTTGCCTTCCACGGCTTTTTCAATGGCCCGGGTCTTTTCTTCGTCAAACCAGCTGCATAGCTCAATCAGCTGAATCCCTTCTTCCTTCATCTTGCGGGCTGTAGATACTGCATCCTCCAGGTCTCTAACGAAAACGGCATGGGTGTTCCAACCCTCCGATAAAAGATCATAACGGACCGGTTCCACCACTCCCCGCATCACCACAAGGATACCATACTCCTTCAAATCCTCTCCCAATGATTCCATCCCACCGAGGTTTTCCTCTGAGTGTTTCACATTGAGACATTTGGTTTTCCCCTGGCCAAGCTGCTGGAATCTAGCGGTAATGGCATCGTCGAAGTCTCCACAAAAATTCAGTAAATCAAACCCGTCTTTTCCCAACTGAATCACCAGCTTTTCCGCCTCCAACATTCCATCCACTCCCACGATTTGGCTCAGACTTTCCGAATTTTCATAAATCTCCTGATAGCTCCCGGGGACAATTCCCGGCACATTGATGATAAAGGCATACTTCAACATTCTCTTCACTTCCTTTCCTTTAAAAAAGACGCCCTCCATGAAGGCGTCTTGTGGTGGGCAATATTGGACTCGAACCAACGACTTCCACCTTGTCGAGATGGCACTCTACCAGCTGAGTTAATCGCCCGCATTGGAAGGATTGTTGTTCCCACCATCCTTCCCGTTACAATAAGTAGTATGCCATAAAAGCCTACTACTTGCAATCCGCTAATTGGAGAAGAGCCGCCAATAAAAAATCCGCTCCTCGAATCAAATCCTCCGGTCTTGTGTCTTCCTGTGGCACATGGCTTCTTCCCCCCAAGCTGGGAACAAAAATCATTCCTGTGGGTACAAAGGGTGCCAGCATGCAAGCATCGTGAACTGCTCCACTGTTCATTCGTAGATAAGGCTCCCCCAACCGGTTGGCGGTTTCTTCCAACAATGCCACCATCTTTGGGTTCATGGAATCCGGTTTGGAAAAAGCCACCTGCCGATAATGACAACGGATATTTCTTCTATTACATATTTCTTCCATCCGATATTGAATCTCTTCCATTATGGCGTGAATGGTTTCTTCCTGGGCAGAGCGAACTTCTACCGTAAAGGTTACTTGTTGGGGAATCACATTGGATCCATTGGGTAAAACCTGAATTTTGCCCACCGTGGCCACTGCCTGTCCTTGACCCAAGTCTATTCCACAAGACTCTACTTCAAGGATACCGGCTGCCGCTGCTGCCAAAGCATCTTGTCTTCCCATCATGGGGGATGCGCCGGCATGATTGCCCACACCAACAAAGGTAAACTCAACCACTTTCATACCATAAATCCGATCCACAATACCAATGCCGATTCCCTGCTGTGCAAGTACAGGGCCCTGCTCAATATGGAGTTCCAGCATCCCCTGAATGCGACGCCAGTCCAACATCATGTCTGCATCATAGGGAGGATATCCTTCTTTTGCCAGGATTTCACCCAAGGAAACACCTTCCTGGTTTTTCAAGGTGTCCAGATTATTCCGCCCATATTTTCCCGTCAAAAACTTGCTGCCGGTGAGGGTAGATCCAAAGTTAGAACCCTCCTCCTCGGCAAAAACCACCAATTGAATGGATTTACTGCAATCCAACTTTTCTTCCCGAATTCTTCGCATGGCTTCCAAAACGGAAAGTGTCCCATATATTCCATCCAACCAGCCCCCATTTTGTACGGTATCGATATGAGAGCCTGCCAGAATAACGGGTTTCCCCCGGTCCTCCGGGAAGCGGAAAAACATATTTCCCACTGAATCCGTCTCTATGGATAAACCAAAAGACTGGCCACTTTCTATCAAGTAGGCTCTTGCTTCCCGGTCCATATCACCATAAGAAAAACGGGTGACCCCCTGACCCGGGGTCTCCGTCTTCTCTTTCATTTTTTCTAAATCCTCCAGGAGTCGTGTCCCATTTACTCGGATTCCCGAAACATCATTTTTCATATGCCGCTCCAAAAGGCTGGCCGGGTACGAACTGTCCCTGGCCCTTTTCTCCGATATACCGTCCTTTTTCCACTACCTTTTTCCCCCGCAGGAATACGGTCTCCGTACGGCCCTTCTGCTGGAATCCTTCAAAAGGACAGTAATCTACACCCTCCAAATTATTGACGGCTTGAATCACTCCATCATAGTCAGGATCAAACACCACCACATCTCCATCAAAACCTACCGCTAACTGGCCTTTCTTGGTAAGGCCGTTAATTTTCGCCGGCATGGTGGCAAACAAGTCCACCAGACGAGAGCGGGAAATTCGACCCTCCTCCACCCCATAGGTCCATAAAATATTCAACCGGTTCTGTAAACTGGGTGCTCCATTGGGAATGTCTGCAAAGGATTTTCCTTCCCCGTACCCCATATGCTTCTGTTCTTTGAAATCAAAGCCGCAATGGTCCGAGCTCACTGCGTTGAGCCATTTTTTATCGATGGCCTCCCACAAAGCTGCACGGTGTTCTTCTGTTC
>CALFUG010000088.1 GCA_937928455.1 uncultured Clostridia bacterium | reverse complement strand
CCACCATCTCCTTCCTAACGGAGATTGAAACCTATGCCGGAGACGCCATCACCGCCACCTATTTGAAAAACAATCTGGTGTTCCGAAAAGGCTCTGCCTCCGGGTCAGATGTAACCTTTACCGCAGCCTTGAGCAGCAACAAGCGGGTCATTACCGTGACCCCCTCTGCCAACCTGGAATCCAACCAGTCTTACTATCTGGGATTCGCAACGAATAAGTTCCGGGCGGTCAGCAGCGAAGAAACCATCCCTGCCAAGAGTGTGGTTTTCACCACCGTGAACACTACGCCTACCGTCAGCTTCAACCCGGCCAACGGGGCAGTTCAGGTTCCCACAACAGCGGCCTTAAAGGTAACTTTCTCAGATACCATATATAATACTTCCGGGGCAGCGCCGGATAGCGCCTATCTTTCTTCTAAGATTACCGTGACCCGAGCGGAAGGGGGCAGCAACCTGACCAGCGGTGCTTCCATTTCCGGGAATATCGTAACCATTCCTGCTCCCACAACGGGATGGGAAGATGGAGTGACCTATAAAATCACCGTATTGCCATCATCCTTCAAGAACGGGGCCGGCAATTATGTAGCAGAAACCAGTTCTCTCTTTGTGTCAGGAACCCGGGCTCCTGATCTGGCCATATCTTCCACCATCGCAAACTCGGAGAGCCTGTCTCTGATTGCCCAGTCCTCCATCTCCGGTAGGGCATATTTTGCCGCAGTGACCGGTGGAGCCATTCCCTCGGCCACACAAATCATCAACCGAACCATTGGAAGCGATGTTTCCCCTAGTTATTCCTCGGGAACCATCACATTATCCAATTCCACTTTTGACTTCGAGGGTCTTCAGTCCAATACCGAATACACTATCTACGGGGTAGCCCATGCCAACGGGAAAGACTCACCCGTTGTTTCCGTCGCCTCCATTACTCTGCCCAGATTGAACACCTTTTCCTATAATTATTCATCTTCGGGAAGTGCCATCTCGGGGAGTTTCTCCTCATTGGGTACCAGCCTGAACTATCCTTTGCCCATCCCTTGGGATGTAAGCCTGGTGACACTGAACACCACCGCTAATTCCGGCATTACCATTGCCATTACGGGAAGTGATGTAACGGCAGATCCTAGCACAAACAGCGCCACGGTGAACACTTCCGCCTTAACCGCCGGTGGTTCCACAACCGTGACAGTAACCTTGAACGGAGTTTCCATTAATCCAAGAACATATACTCTGACCATTACCAAAAGTGCCACCTGATTAAATCTCATTCAATACAGCCGATGAAGGCGGAGCCGGGGGAGCACCTTTTCCACTTGAAAAGAGTAGGTGTCCAGTCCCGTTCCCCATTCATCCCGTACGGTACATACCACTTGATATTGTCCTTCTTTCGCAAACTCCGGCAGCGCAGGGGTCCATACCTTCGGGTAGACTCCTGAACTGCCGGCTTTGATTTCTTCTTCTAAAAAGACCGCCAACAACTCGCCTTCCCGATAGACTTCTGTGGTAAGAGACAAATCGTCCTTCTCCACATCTTCCACACCAATGCGGAACCCGTACCGGTCCCCGTAAGCCACGTTGGATAAGACAACTTCTCCCTCTTCCCACACAGCGGGAAGAATCTCCGTAATCCACGGAGCCTCCCCTCCTCCTTCAATATAGAAGGTGAAGGAAACCACATTGGAAAGCAAGTCATAGTCGGGGAATCCTTTTGGATGGCCTTCTTCATCCAAAGGTGTAGAGAGCCGGGAGGTGTTGTCTTCCTGCCAGTGCTGCACTTGATACTTTCCGTCCAAATAGAACCGGTGGATGGGTTGATCCAGCACCTTCCCATGGGAAGGGTGAAGATCGTCTTCAAAAGGCTGATGGGTATACTGCCAGTACTGTCTTCGAGACGGATCCTCTTCATAATCCAAGTAATGAATCTGATAGTCCACCCGCTCTCCCTTTTGGTAAACCAGTTTTAAAGGTTCCGGTACGGGCTCTACCGGAACCACCGGTGTTGCGGTGTCTAAATGATGGGGTTCCCACTTCTGAAGAAAGCCCTCCGGCCCCGCCGGCAATTCTGCCGCCATCACCTTTTCCCCCTCCCTCATGGTATATAATTGGAAATCTTTCAAATAGAGCGGGGTGTCTTCGGGTACGTGAAAGATTAATTCTGTTTCCCCGTCATAATAGTCGTTCTCAATAAATAGCGTCCTCCCGGAATCCCTTGGATTTCCTTCGTAAAAATATCCTCCCTCCTCATGGGCCAGAGGGACCCGCTCGACTTGATAAAAGTCTCCCTCTACGAAGTCCCCCCAGGAGCCGTTGTAGGCCCGGGCTTTTTCCTGAATGTGCTGGATGCCGGTTAAGGTCCCCAGATGAACTCTCCAATCTCTGGGGATTTGATAAGGCACGGTACCATTTTGACAAATGCCATAGCAAATCCATTGGTATCCCCGTTGATTCCAGGTCCAGGTCACGTTCCAACTATTTCGGGAAGAGTAGGACGGGCTGGATCTTAATAGGATGCGTGGGTCCAGGGCAATGGCTTCGTCAGGTACCGTCAGGGTGAAGAGGCGATAGTCGTTATTGCTGCTGTCTCGAAGCATTCGGGAATCGGGGATGGTGTGAAAATCTGTATAGACATTTTCCCCGGGAAATCCCCGGTAGGCCATCACTGGATACGGGGTTTTCAGGGTGCCCTTCACATGAAGAAATCCATCCTTCTCCCTGGTTACTTTGGGCAAGGAAGAGGCTGCCTCTCCCAAAGACGGCTTCACAAAAGTCACCCGAAGATTATCCAGATATACCCAGGCCGCCAAAGGCAAAGTGCCGTAATCCACCGTACTGACCTGAAGTATATTTTCCCCTTCCGGCAAAAAACCGGACCCGGTGTAATGACCCTGCTTGCCGGTGATGCCCGGTACCCGGTCCCAGGGAATGCCGTTAAGGGTGATTTGAGAATTGGCCCAGGCCTTGGCTCCCATATCAAAGTCAAAGGCCAACAAGGCTTTTTCTCCTTC
>CALFUG010000087.1 GCA_937928455.1 uncultured Clostridia bacterium | reverse complement strand
AAACAGTTGACCTGTTCCCAAGAACGCTGACATCAATAATGGCAACTCGGGCCACGTTGAGACGGTGGTATTGATGTCGCGTTAGAACCATTGAAAATATTGTATTTTTGAGGAACATCTAAGTCAACTACTCGATTTAAAGTGTGTTTTTGCGTTTGCGGGAACATGTCCATGATGGCACTTATGTACCGCAATGCAAGGGCATTTGGTTTTGTAAAGGGCACATTATTTATATAATGGGAGGAGGTATGTTATGAGAAAAGTTAGCGTAATCTTTGCATTTGTTTTAATTTTCGCATTGTCTATTACCCAAGTTGCTTATGCTAACATGGCAGCTCCTGAAAATGCGGATATTGGTTCATCAATAACATTCGAGAAAAATGATACAATTTCAGTAGTATCAGAAGTATTAGATATTACAGTTGAAGGTCCAGAAGCGAAGATGGTATCGACTTATAAAATGAAGAATACTACGGATGAAATCATCTCCACTCAATCCATGTTTCTTTCTCCAAACATTGCAAATAGTGGTGTAAAGGTAATAGTTAATAATAAAGACACATCTTTCGCAGTAGAAAGTTATGTTTTACATTACGATACAACAATAAAAACAGATGGTTGGAAGTATGTGCTTACAGATGGTCAGATAGAAAGTCTCAACGAGGAGCAGACCGTTGATACCATAACCTTTGAGATGGATTTCGCACCAAATGAGGAATATGATGTAATCGTTTCTTATCGTTACCGTTTGGGAGGGTATCCGGATTATGCCTTCAATGCAAAGAGAGGGGAAATAGAATACTACCTTGCACCCGCGGCTATGTGGAAGGATTTTTCAAACCTAACCATAAACCTATATCTTGATAAGGATATGCCGGTTCTTACAAGCAGTAACCTAAAATTTGAAAAATTGGGTACACGTACCTATCAATATATTTCGGACACACTTCCCGAAGAAAATTTGGAGATTGTCATTGACGAAAACTGGTGGCAAAATATTTTCAGTACTTTAAGAAGCCCGTATTTACCCATGACAATTATGATGTTTTCGCCAGTTATTTTGATCGCTCTGATAGTTGGTATCTTTGCGGTTTGGCGCTTGCGTAAAAAGAAAAAGAATAAAAGCTAAAAGCAGAGAATATGGACATAATATGAGCAAGCCAAGTTCCAATTTGCTAAGGAACCGGTCATAAAGCTAGAATATCAAGTGGATGTGGAAACCCTGGGTGGTTCTCTAAGTATATGTATAGGAGTCTGTGGAGCGAGTTAAAACCATAATTGAATCTTATGCCGATTCCAAGGAGTTACACAGAGATAACAGATAGAAAATTTACAAATTATAAATACGAGTTGGAGGACGAAGAAAAACTTACGGACTGGATGGAAAATAATGTTTCATCAAGTCGAGACACGTTGCAGTAGTGACCCAACTCTTGAGGAAACGACATGAAAATATTCAGCTGATGAGACACAGTAATAAACGAGGTGTAAAAAATTGAAAAGAAAGATTGCCGCTTTAACGGTAGCCTTTATGGTTATGTTTTCGTCGAATGCGTATGCTGTAGATATTAGCATAGATGATACTAAGATGGAGTTCTGTGGTCATACGGGGATTCCTTTTATTGATTCCCATAATAGGACTCAAGTACCTTTACGCATTGTGATGGAGTCCTTGGGTGCTGAAATTGATTGGAACCAAAACACCCAAACCGTTATTGTTCAAAAAGACGATATAATGGTTGAGGTGCCAATTGGAAAATACTATATTATAAAAAATGGACAACAAATCCCCAATGATACCGCGGCAATCATAAGAGGGAACAGAACTTTCATACCGGTTAGAGCGGTGCTGGAAGCTTTTGGCACAGAAGTAGGGTGGGAGAATGAAACCCAGACAGTAACCATAGACAGCCAATCTTTTTATGGCAACGATGGGAAGACACCCACGATTGGTGTTTGTTTAGAAAGTCATCCTGGAGATTTTACAATAACCACCCAAGAGAATTACCCGGGTAATATTTTAGCACTGAAAATTGATAAACGAAACGAAGAAGATACGGTAAGCATTTATACCGACGCGGTTAAAGCAGCAGAAAAAGTTTTTATGCATGGCAATGATCACATTGCATTATTGCCTATTGATTTATATGCAGCGATAGGAGACCATGGTCTAACGGTTACGTTCAATCCGGGAGAAGATGATGAATATAGTGTAACTAGAAATTTCATCGTAAATGATAAAATGTTCAAAACACAATATCTTTTCGTTTCCGAATCTCTAAACCAATCCAATCGAAATGATGAAGCAAACAAAGAATTTGTGGAAGTTGTAAAGCCCGCCAGGACAATATCAGTGCCGCAAAAGCTTTGGGAAGGTGAGTTTATCATGCCCACTTCCGGTAGGCTCACAACAGATTTCGCACAGATTAGGTTTGTCAATAACGAAATCTCATCATCGAGGCATTCCGGCATAGATATTGCGACCCTCTCGGGAACTGCAGTGGTGGCTCCAAATAGAGGAACCGTGACTTTGGCAGCCCCAGGATTACTTTCAACAGGAAATACAATCGTAATGGATCACGGTATGGGATTGTTCACATCCTATTATCACTTGAGTGCTATGAATGTAAATGTTGGTGATGTAGTGAACAAGGGGGATGTTATTGGAGCGGTTGGCAGTACAGGATTTTCCACAGGTCCTCATTTGCACTATGCGGTAAGCATATATAATACTTATGTGAATCCTTATCAGCTCGTGGCAGGAATAATCGATTGAGTGGTTTCTTGGTTCCATATATGGCTAGACGTTAGAGTTAACAGTGAAGGTGCAGATTGCAATAACGAGGTATTTCCATGAATATACACCAGGTATTAGAACGAAAAAAAGACTATATAGACTTACTATTGCTGGCGGACGAACAAGAAAACATGGTAGATAAGTATCTTGAAAGGGGCGACATGTTTGTCCTGGAGGATAATGGCGTGAAGGCAGAGTGTGTCGTGACGAAAGAAGCAGAAGGCTTCTATGAGTTGAAAAATATCGCCGTAACCCCCGATTATCAGAGAAGGGGTTATGGGAAAAAATTGATAGAATTCCTATTATTTCATTACACGGATTGGAAGGTTTTTCTTGTTGGAACAGGTGATAGTGAGAATGTGTTAAATTTTTATAAGAGTTGTGGGTTTAAAGAGTCCCACAGAATAAAAAACTTTTTTACGGACAATTACAATCATCCCATGTATGAACACGGGAAACAGCTGATAGATATGATCTACCTGAAATTGGAACGAAAGAAATCCCATCAATTACTCAGGAGCCCCGACATCCAACTTACCAATGATATTATTGCAGAAGCCCTTGGGGGGGCAAATGAGGCATATGTTAAGTTTTGTAACGAGCTGACCAGTAGAAAAATTACATTAGAATGGCGATATTATAACGATGGAAAGGCCTGGCTTGCCAAAGGGATATACAAATGGACGGGTGCCCGTGGCGGTCAAAAATCCATGACGGTTTTCTGGTTGTCCGTATGGGAAGGTTTCTTTAAAGTGACATTATATTTTCCTGAAAAGGTTAGGGATGCTGTGCTTCAGCTCCCAATTGAAGAGACGGTGAAAGAAAGGATTTCCCGTTCAAATTCATTGGGAAAATTGCAATTTTTCCCAACTGTATTTGACCTCTCCACAGATAATCTTTTTGAAACTATATTTACGATAGTTGATTTTAAAATGGGTACGTCGTAAAAGAAACCATTACTTCGGTATTCGCACATAGTATGATGTTATCGATAGGTGGGAAGGAGAGAATTACGATGGAGGCGGTGGAAGAAAAGCTGGCGCAATCATTATCGGCGGAGGGATCCGTTGAGTTAATCCCATATCTGCCGTATTTGTTGCAAGACTTATGGGAACTGGGTTCATCTCCCAGGGATATGCTGGAAATGGTTCAAAAGCATATTACCACCTCCGGGGAGACCCGAGTGCTTGATTTGGCCTGTGGGAAAGGAGCGGTGAGCATCCACCTGGCAAAAGAATTGGGTTGTATGGTAAAAGGTATTGATATCATCCCAGACTTTGTTGATTATGCCGGGCAAAAAGCGAAAGAATATGAAGTAGAGCATTTGTGTAAATTTGTAGTAGGGGATATCACGAAAGCCGTTAAGAAGGAAACAAACTATGATATTGTAATACTGGGAGCTGTGGGTGATGTGTTGGGGAATCCGGCAAACACAATGGCCATTTTAAGGGATACAGTCAAGAAGGGTGGATACGTCTTAATTGATGACGGGTATGCAAAGGACTTGGACAATACAAAATATTTCACCAGGGATCAATGGCTCTCCACTTTTGCAGAAGCCGGGTTTCGGTTGGTGGATGAGAATGTAATAGGAGATGCCGAATTAGACAGTATCAACCAGAAGCAACAAAATTGGATTGTGCAAAGAGCATTGGAATTAAAGAAAAAATTCCCGGAAAAAGCCCATTTGTTTGAAAGCTATATCCAAAGCCAACAAGCTGAATGTGATGAACTGGAAGAGGACATAGATGGAGTCACCATATTGCTTCAGGTGTTGGATTGAAAAACAATTCAGGTGAAAAGATATGAAAAATAGGAGGGTGGGCCCTTGATGAACTTTTTATATGCAGAAATCAATGTGGTGGGAATTATCTTACTTCTGCTATTTTTAAACAACATGAATCGGAGTGGCATCAAGGCGGTTCCCTTTGACCAATACCTTTTCAACGGCTGCATAGTGATGAACATACTTATATTTCTGTTTGATACCGGTATGTGGTTGGTGGATGGCCTAGATTCGCCTATCCTAATCGTTTTTAATTATGTAGTGACCACCCTATATTATATTTCCAGCCCATTGATTTGCTTTGTGTGGCTGGTGTATACGGACTATAAAATCTATGAAAGCAAAACAAGATTAGAGAAAAGGATTCGTTTTTATATCATTCCAGCCATCGTAAGTGCGATTCTGAGCATCGTGAGCTTACAAACTGGTTGGTTTTTCGTTATCGACGCAAGCAATCAATATATGAGGGGTTCGTATTTTTCGGTAATGGCGGGCATTTCATTTGTGTATTTACTGTTTGCGTTTGGGATGGCATTAAAAGATGTCATCAAGAATGGGTGGGGGATCAATCGAAGCATCAATATTCATTTGGCCATATTTCCCCTTGGAATTATAATGGCTGCTGTCTTTCAGGTTATGTATTTTGGAATATCTATCATATGGGTCTGCGCCATGTTGGCATTTGCCAGTATATACATCAACATTCAAAACGGCGAAATTTCTACTGATCATTTGACTGGCCTATACAATCGTAGGCGGCTCGATGAGCATCTCCCAAGGAGGCTACAGATGCGAAAGAGAGAGCATCACCTGTTTGCGATGATCTTGGACTTGGACAATTTTAAAAGTATTAATGATCGATATGGACATGCGGTAGGAGACGATGCTCTCGTGAAAATGGCCGAATTGCTCCAAAAATCCTGTCAAGATAGTGATGATTTTGTTGCAAGGCTGGGTGGGGATGAGTTTATTATCATTGGGGAACGAAAGAATTCAGAAGAAATTCGAAGACTGTCTCACGAAATTTCAAGAGAAGCGGATGTATATAATGAACAAAATTTGGAAGAGTATGAATTATTGCCCAGTATTGGGTACTCCATTTTTTCCAAAGAAGATACCATCGATTCCTTGTTGGCGGCGGCAGATCAAGCTATGTATCGAAATAAGCAGGAGCGGAAAAGGTTTGCTCGAATTGTCCGTGAAAATCCTTTGCTCACTCAAGGGGAGTCATAAGTAGAACAATGAATTATACCATTCGAGAAATGAAAGAATCTGAATACCCTCTTCTCCGAGAGTTCTTGTATGAAGCCATCTATGTACCAGAGGGAGAAAAGGCACCTTCCCAAGAAGTCCTCAACCTGCCGGAATTGCAAATTTATTTTGTGGATTTTGGGGACAGCCGTCATGACAAGGCTTTGGTTTCCGAAGAAGATGGTAAGATTATGGGCGCTGTTTGGACTCGTATCATGCATGACTATGGCTATGTGGACGATTCCACTCCGTCCCTATCCATCTCCCTATATAAGGAGTATCGGAATAGAGGGATCGGCCGAATGATGTTAAATGAAATGTTGGGTTGCTTAAAAATGTCGGGCTATGAAAAAGTTTCTCTTTCTGTGCAGAAGATAAATTATGCCGCCAATCTATACTTGGACATGGGATTTCAGATAGTTGGTGAAAATGAAGAAGATTATATTATGATATATGAG
>CALFUG010000086.1 GCA_937928455.1 uncultured Clostridia bacterium | reverse complement strand
CTGGAAAAGGCTTTCTACTGCAATTATTGTGGAGCAAAACTTTCCAGTGGAACAAGATTTTGTGACCAGTGCGGGGCTTCCATAGAGAGTTCTCAAGATGAGCCGAAGTCTCACGTGGCATTCTTGAAGCCAAGGAAGGCAAAAGGCGATAAGAACCCAAAAGAAAAAAAATGGAAACGAAAAGGATGCTTGTTTGGTACGGGCATTTTTTTGATTCTTCTCATTCTCTTTTTAGTAGGACTGGGCTCGGGGGAAGATAACGACTCAACGGCTTTCGACGTTACGGAGCAAAAAGGTGTCCAAGTCTCCCTATTAAGCGGCAATCTAGCTCAGGGCGATGAAGTCCAAATTGAAGAATTACAAACGGATATGGGTCTGGATACCGAAGACTATATGGGAACGGCTTATGAAATCAGTCTGCCCGGTGACACGCCTTTGGTGGGGGCGGCGAAAATTTCCATCCCCTATGACAAGAAAAAGTTGTCTTCCGGTGTTTCTCCTCAGGATGGAGTTGCAGCGGCCTATTACGATGAAGCCAGTCAAACTTGGACTTCCATCCCTTATATCGTCAACGAAGATGAAAAAACCGTGACCATTTTCACCAACCATTTTTCCCAATATGCGGTGGTATATTATCGGGACGGGAGATCCGGCCTCGGTACCCGCTTGCCGGAGTTTGATGGATTGGGACCAGCACCCTATACGGTGGAGCAGCTCAACAGCATTCTCGGTGAAATGGGGCAAGGCCCTTCTATGGGCCCCTCGGCCCTGGCCGCAGGATGGAGTAGTTTTACTTCATATTATGGATTGTCAGGAGCTACTGCAGATGTGGTGGCCGGCATTGGAGACGGAGCCTTGGCCAAGTCCATTTCCGAAAAAATGTCCCACCTGGGGGCCGCCTTTGCCATCGCTCAACTGGCAATGGATGTGGCCAATGGAGATAATAACGCTGCCGTCAATCATTTGATTAAGAACTCTGTTTTTTACGCAGGCTCCACTAT
>CALFUG010000085.1 GCA_937928455.1 uncultured Clostridia bacterium | reverse complement strand
AAAAACATATTTATTCATGGCTAAGTCCTCCTTTATTCTCCCTCTACTCCCACTCCACGGTGGAAGGGGGCTTACTGGTAATATCATAGGCGATGCGGTTTACCCCGGGAACTTCGTTCACAATCCGGTTACTGATTTTTTCCAGTACCTCGTAGGGTATTCTGGCCCAATCCCCGGTCATACCGTCTACCGAAGTGATGGCCCGGATGGCCACCAAGTGGTCATAGGTTCGAAAATCTCCCATGACTCCCACACTTTTCACATTGGGCAACACGGTGAAATACTGCCAGATTTCCCGATCCAAGCCCGCCTTGAAGATTTCTTCCCGTAAAATAGCATCGGACTCTCTTAGGATGGCCAGTTTTTCCTCCGTGATTTCCCCCAGGCAACGAATGGCCAATCCCGGCCCCGGGAAGGGTTGACGATGAACCAACTGGCTGGCCAAACCCAGCTCTTCTCCTACTTTTCGAACTTCGTCCTTAAAAAGATTACGCAAGGGTTCCAATAGCTCCAGCTTCATATCTTCCGGTAGGCCCCCCACATTGTGATGGCTCTTGATTACAGCCGACTCCCCCTGGCCACTCTCCACCACATCGGGGTAGATAGTGCCCTGTAATAAATAGTCAATCTGCCCCATTTCATGATAAATCTTCTGGGTTTCTTCATCAAAGACCCGAATGAACTCCCGACCGATAATCTTTCTTTTTTCTTCGGGTTCCGTTACCCCCGCCAATGCGGATAAGAAGGCTTCTTTGGCATCCACCCGAATGACTTTCATATGAAACTGTTGTCCGTAAACCTCCATCACCTGATCCCCTTCTCCCTTTCGAAGAAGACCATGGTCCACAAAAACACAAGTCAAATTGTCACCGATGGCCTGATGAACCAGTAATGCGGCTACCGAAGAATCCACCCCGCCGGACAAGGCGCAAAGAACTTTTTTGTCTCCCACTTTTTGACGAATTTCTTCCACCTTTTCTATGGCAAAATTGGCCATGGTCCAGTTTCCCTTGCATCCCGCAATCCGATAGAGAAAGTTTTTGATCAGGTCCTGGCCGAAAGGAGTGTGAAATACTTCCGGGTGAAACTGCACGCCATACAATTTTTTCTCCGGCCATTCCATGGAAGCGGTGGGACAGTGCTCCGTCACAGAAGAAACCCGGAATCCGGGAGGAACCTTTTGAATGTAGTCGGTATGGCTCATCCAGCAAATGTTGTCCCGAGGAATTCCTTCAAAAATCAGACTTCCCGAGTCCTCCTCCACCTCCTTGTCCTGCTGAAAGAAGATGGGGACTCTCCCATATTCCTTAAAGTCGGGACTGACCACCTGACCCCCCATTACATGGGCCATCAGTTGTGCTCCATAGCAGATTCCCAACACAGGAACTCCCATATGGAAAAAGGGCTCTGGCAAGCTGGGTGCCCCCTCCTCGTAAACCGAAGCGGGCCCGCCGGTTAGAATCACTCCTTCTGGAGCATCCTTTTCCAAGGCTTCCATGGCCTTTCCATAAGGTACAATTTCACAATACACACCGGCTTCCCGAACTCTTCGGGCAATCAGCTGATTATATTGTCCTCCAAAATCCACCACTAAAATTCCCGGATATTCCATCCCTCTTCCTCCTACCTAATATTTCCGCTAATGGAGTCCTTCAATACGACGTCGTGGGCACCGCCCTCTACGATACTGGTAGCGGACACCACCGTCAATTTGGCTTGTTTCTGAAGCTCCGGTATGGAAAGAACGCCGCAATTGCACATGGTGGATTTTACCTTGTTTAACGACAGATTCACGTTGTCTTTTAAGGAACCGGCATAAGGCACATAGGAGTCTACACCTTCTTCGAAGGACAGCTTTTCATCTCCCCCCATATCATATCGTTGCCAATTTCTTGCGCGATTGGAACCTTCCCCCCAATACTCTTTCACATAATTCCCATTGATGTTCAGTTTGGCTGTAGGGGATTCGTCAAATCGGGCAAAGTATCTGCCCAGCATGAGAAAATCCGCACCCATAGCCAACGCCAGGGCCATATGATAATCATAAACAATCCCGCCGTCGGAACAGATGGGTACGTAAATTCCCGTCTTATTAAAATATTCGGCCCGGGCCTTGGCGATTTCAATGACTGCCGTCGCCTGGCCTCTTCCAATCCCTTTGGTTTCCCGAGTGATACAAATGGAACCACCCCCGATTCCTACTTTTACAAAATCCGCCCCACTTTCCGCCAGGAACAGAAATCCTTCCCGGTCCACTACATTGCCGGCACCCACCTTTACGGTGCCGTCATATTTCTCCTTAATGTGGGTAATGGTTTCCTTCTGCCATTCTGTAAATCCCTCCGAGGAATCAATACATAGAATATCCACTCCGGCTTCCACCAAAGCGGCTACCCGCTCTTCGTAATCCCGGGTATTAATGCCGGCTCCCACTACGTATCGTTTGTCTTGGTCCAGCAGTTCATTGGGGTTGGCCTTATGGCTGTCATAATCCTTTCGAAATACGAAGTGAGTCAGTCGCTGATTCTTGTCGATGATGGGAAGTGCATTCAGTTTGTGGTCCCATAAAAGATCATTGGCCTCGCTCAAAGAAATGCCTTCTTCTCCATACACTAATTTTTCAAAAGGTGTCATAAAAGTGGATACCTTGGTACCTGGATCCATTCGGCTGACCCGGTAGTCCCGGCTAGTGACAATACCCAATACTTTTCCTTGGGGGGTACCGTCGTCCGTAACTGCCACCGTGGAATGGCCACTCTTTTCCTTTAGCTTCAGGATATCCGCCAGGGTTTGATCCGGACGGATATTGGAGTCCGACTGAACAAATCCGGCTTTATGGCTTTTTACTTTCTTAATCATCGCCGACTGGCTTTCAATGGACTGGCTGGCAAAAACAAAGGAAATTCCTCCTTCTTTCGCCAGAGCCACCGCCATTTGATCGTCGGATACCGACTGCATAATGGCAGAAACCAATGGTATGTTCATAGAAAGAGGAGATTCTTCCCCCTTCTTGAATTTTACCACCGGGGTTTTCAAACTCACATTTTCCGACACACATTCCTTGCTGCTATATCCCGGTACCAGTAGATATTCGCTAAAGGTCCGGGAGTGCTCATTGAAATACTCCGACATTCTCTATTCCTCCCCTATTTCTAACGCTAATTCATCCAACCACTCTTCCAATGTAATCCCTTTTGTATATATTTGTTCCGCCGATACCGTTCCCACATACCGGATATGCCACGGCTCATAGTTATAGCCGGTGACCTCTTCTTTCCCCTCCGGATACCGGATGATAAATCCGAATTCATGGGCATTTTCCGCCAACCATTTTCCTTCCGCAGTTTCCCCGAAAGCGGAGGTCAATTGGTATCCTACTGAAGGGGAGGAGCAATCTGCCGCCAATCCCGTCTGATGCTCAGAGGTTCCCGGCTTGGCACTGTATTGATCCGCCCACTCTTGGCCCTTGGAGGACACGTAGCCGTAATATAGGTCGGATTGAAAATCATAGGACCGATAAGCCGTGGTTACCACGATTTCCATCTCCTGCTCCTGGGCCTTTTCCGCTAAGGCATGAAAAGCTTCCGCCGCTTCCTGCCTCATTTTTCTCCACTGGGGAGATCGATCCTTGGCATAATATTTGATTTCCGCCAAGTCGGCTGGCACATATTCCTCTGCCAATCCTTGCTCCTTGTTCACCAAGATTAAGAAGCCTTTCTCCCAATCTTCCCGCACGGCTTCTCGCAGAATTTCCTGGGGGCTGGGCTCTACCGTTTCTTCCACACCGGGAGTTTCCTGATCTGGGGGTTCCTCCGAAGAAGAAACCGGCCCATTTTTACCAATCACTAGAAAAGTCGCCACCATCAAAGCGATTAGAAACAATAGTAGAATCATTGGTTTTTTCAAAAGGAGGCTCCTTTCTATGGGCAAGGAAAAAGATTACTTCATTATAGTATGTTTATTGCGGGGTTTCAAGGTAAGACGGGAGATTATCC
>CALFUG010000084.1 GCA_937928455.1 uncultured Clostridia bacterium | reverse complement strand
CCATGGGCATCTTTTCGTCCCCGATAGGGAAATTCTCCAGGCTTCGTTGGGTTTGGGGACCCCATATCTTATCTCCCGGGATTCTCACTTCCCCCAAGGAGTCTTTTTCGATTCGATCACTCATTGATCCTTTCCCCTTTCTTTTCTTCTGGGATATTCCCTACTTCTCGAAAGGCTTTGGCGGCTTAATACGACAAATTTGGTCCTGACAGTGGACGCATTGCAAGGCTTGATTCGATCCTTCCCACAATCTTTCCGGATATTTCAACATGGTAATCTCCCAGGACAGCATCACAATCAAGGATGTAAAAAAGAGGCTCCAAGTAAAGAAGTTCACAATAAACAGCAAGGGAGTAAACATCATAAAGTGGCCCCAGTTGAAAATTCGGCATCCCACGCAGCACTTATTATGAATAAAAAACTGTTGAAAAGGACACCAAAACAATACGCAAACCAAGTCACTAACATAAAAAAGGGCAGTCAGTAAAATCAGCTCCTTTTCTCCAATGATTCCTTGGAGAAATAGGATTCCCAAAATGGCGGCCAAGAATAACCAGGCTACCAGGACCCACATGGCGGAGATGTTTTCTTTCCGAACATGCTCCAACAGTTGGAGACGGTCATAGTCCTCTACCGGATGATAATTGATTTGAAATTTTTTCTGACTTCCCATGGTGATGTGGGCATTCGGCAACATGTGAAAAATCATGGACCCCATAAAAATAGCCCATACAACAACCACAAGACCCATGTCCCCATAAACTTTCTCTTTGAAGAACAACTCAAAGAAATCCGGCCTGGCGAAATACCCTACCATGACGAAACCCAGAACACTTAGTCTAAAAATTAATTTTACGATGTACACTCGAAACATGTTTACCTTTGCCATAATGTCAGTATATCGAAAGATGTTTTTATTTACAATACAACAACGAAGAAAGAAAGACGGCTTCCAAAAAAGAGCAGCCTTTCAATGGCTGCTCTTTCTACACTACTCTTGATGCTTATCTTACTTTTACCGAGCTCTTATCTTTCGACTACCAAAGCCGTTCCTTGTCCTCCCCCGATACACAGAGTGGCAAGACCGTATTTGGAATCTCTCTTCATCATCTCATAAAGGAGAGAAACGAGAATCCGGCATCCGGAAGCTCCGATGGGATGGCCGATGGCAATGGCACCACCGTTGACATTTACCTTCTCCATATCGAATCCCAAATCTTTAGCAACCGCTAAAGACTGTGCGGCAAAGGCTTCGTTGGCCTCAATCAAATCCAACTGACTCAGTTCCATGCCGGCCTTTTCCAATGCTTTCTTAGTAGAAGGCACCGGCCCAATTCCCATAATCGTGGGGTCCACACCGGCAGAAGCATAGGATTTGATAGTCGCAATGGGCTTCAATCCCAACTCATCGGCTTTTTCTTTGGACATAACCAATACGGCTGCCCCGGAATCGTTGATACCGGAAGCATTGGCCGCCGTTACCGTACCATCCTTCTTAAAAG
>CALFUG010000083.1 GCA_937928455.1 uncultured Clostridia bacterium | reverse complement strand
ACGACGCTCTTCCGATCTGAGGAATTTATCATGAGTCACGTGTCACTAACCATTGAAGAAGGAATTGCCCATATCCAGGTCCAAAGGCCGGAAGCACTCAACGCATTAAATCGAGAGATTGTGGATGAAATAGATGCGTACATCGAAAACTTGTCCAGAAATGAAGAAGTCCGTGTTTTGGTAATCTATAGCAAGGACAACTTTGCGGCGGGAGCAGACATCAAAAAAATGGCCCTTTGCAATGAAGAACAGGCCAAAGCCTTTGTCTTCACCGAAACTTACGATAAAATTGAGGCACTGCCATTTCCCACCATCGCAGCCATCGAAGGGTATGCCCTTGGCGGAGGACTGGAGTTGGCCTTAACTTGTGACATTCGATTTTCCACGGAGACCGCGAAACTGGGATTCCCGGAGATAACCCTTGGAATCATGCCCGGTGCGGGAGGCACCATCCGGACCCCAAAATTAATTGGCCCCGCCAGAGCCAAAGAATTGATTTTCTCCGGAAATATTATCGATGGCAACCGGGCAAAGGAAATGGGATTGGTCAACGATGTCTTCCCCGCGGAAGAGTTATTCGAATCCACCATGAAATTTGCCAAGAAACTGGCCTCCAGAGCTCCCATCGCCATGAAACTGGCCAAGAAGACCTTGGAGGACGGGCTATTATTGACCGAAAGAAACTCCGGCACGAAAATGGAAGCCGAAAGATGGGCTACATTGTTCAACACCCAGGATCAAAAGGAAGGTATGCAGGCTTTCATCGAAAAGCGAAAACCGGTATATCAAGGAAAATAGAGTAACCACAATAGAAGCAGGAGCCCGATTATGTAGACCATAATCCAAGGCTCCTGTTTCAATTTATGTAGCTCTTGATCTTTACTTGACCTCAAAACGGGGATCCTTGATGCAGTACTGCCTCAAACTCTCCGATACTTCTATGTCAATGAGGTGCAAAGTGTCCTTGATACGTACGATTTTCGCTTCCCCCGGAGGAGTTCTGGGGCAAGTCATGATGGCCGCTCGCAAAGCTTCCTCCTGATCCGCCAGGGTAATGGGAATCTTCCCCGCTTCCGGATTCCCCGAAGCGATGCAATTGGCATAGGTTACCTCCGGATCAATGGCATCTCTCAACTCTTTTGTAATATAGTCCGCCAGGGCCACTCCGATGGCATTTCCATGGGTAGCTTCCGTCAATGCCAGGGCAATAATTCTCTTAATGCGGGGGCCCGGAAAGTTCTTTATGGGTCCCACAGCCAGTCTCCCGATAATATTGGGGTCCATACCCGCTCCGGTGATGTTCTTCCCCATTCTTTCCACCACCAGTATATCAATCTCCGGAAAATTCAGTCGAGGCATCAAACTCTTGCTCAATTTCAGCAAATCCGGTTCCCGTTCTAATATTTCATGTCCCGGTACAATCTCTACCCGCTGAAGATTTTCGTGGGCATTTTCCACCATGGCATTGCCAAAGGGGATATGGAGCCGGCCAATAACCACACTTGCTACCTCGGGGATCAAGTGGGAAAAGGTTCGAAATCCTTCTTGATGCAATCTGGCACACCCATTATGCTTTCCGATTCCAATGGCCAGCATTTTGCAAAGACCGCTTTCAATTTCTGCATCGTAATCGGTGTGGGTTTTAATTCGATTAATGGGGACTACCGCATCTGCAGCCAACGCATGTTTATCCACATGAATGGGTACCCCACTCTTGGTTTCTCCGATGACTACCGTTTCCATAGAGCTGATGACGGGTGCTCCCATGGTTTCTTCCGTGACTCCATATCCCTTCAGGCTGGCCTCCT
>CALFUG010000082.1 GCA_937928455.1 uncultured Clostridia bacterium | reverse complement strand
TCGTGGCACCATGAGGTTGTGTACTGACGGAGAAATCCAGGAGATTGGAACTATAGAATTGATGATAAAGCCCAAGGCACTGTCATTCTTAGTACCGAAAACAGAAAGCGGACAGGCATAATGAGAATAGAGAAAAGCCTGGAAATCGAATATTTTATCGGGGATTCCGCCGGAAATATCACATGCTTTGTACTCACTTTGGTCAACCAGGAATTGTATCAGCAGGTGGGTAAGATAATTATGGAAACCTTGGAACCCTCCGTGGAGCAGGTGGCATACATTTTAGAAGATGGAATGGAGATGTCAGGACATGAGTTTTGTGGAAATGCTTCTCGTACCTATGGTCTGTGGATGGCTCGAGAGAAAGGCCAGCGGGGAGAAGGAGAAGTGACGGTTCGTGTTTCCGGAGCCAACCAGCCACTGAAAGTGTGGGTAAATACAAAAACAGACTATACCCGAATTGCCATGCCGCTTCCCTTGCGTCTACAGAAAGTGACTTGGAGCGATACGGATTTCGAAGGGCAAATTACAAAAGTTGAATTGGAGGGTATCCATCATTATGTTTGCATGGGAGTTCCGTATTCCGAAGAAGTGATGGTATCGATTCTGGAAAAAGCCAAAACGGAATCAATCGCACCTGCCCTGGGGGTTTTGTTCTTTGACCGAGAGGCTGTGTCCATGATTCCGGTGGTTCATGTTCGGGGGGTGGACACGGTTTATATAGAAGGAAGCTGCGGATCGGGGACCTCTGCCGTGGCGGCCATGCTGGTGGAAGAAAAGATTGAGAAAGACGGACAGTGGTGTTATCACATTGGCCAACCGGCAGGCGAAATCGGAGTCACGGTAGCCAAAAAAGGGGGACGGGTTCATTCTATTGAAATTTGGGGGCCGGTAAACATTCAGGAAAAGAAAAAGGGGACCATTTATTTGTGAAAAGAAAAAGTCATTTCAAGAAAAGAATACTAAGCCCAAGTTGTTGTTTTTTACTCCTTATGAGTGCATGGATAGGAGTGGGTTTTCAATGGAATATCTTTGGAAATGTGGTAGCATCCGAAAATTCCATTACACAGAATGAAATTCAGGAAGGATTGGCTTTCTGCGCCCAGTATCCCATCCTTGCAAAATATGAAGAGCAGCAAATGATATTTTCGGAAGAGGATTGTCCCCCATTTATTTTGAGAGACAGAACCTTGATTCCTATTCGTGCTGTTTTTGAACATATGGGGGCAACGGTGACATATCTAGAGGAAACCCAGGAAGTGGTTGTCAGTCAGCCGCCTCAAGAAATACGTATGGTGATTGGGGAAGGTATCGCTTCTGTGGATGGAGTGGATGTAGCTTTGGTTACACCGCCCCTCATCATCGACCACAATCATGATGGATTCGGCAGTACCATGGTGCCTTTGCGGTTTTTATCGGAAGAGTTGGGTTATCAGGTGTTATGGAAAGATAAAGAAAGAATGGTTCATATACGTGAAAGGGTGGATATTCCGCTTTTGCTTGCGTTTGGCCAGTCGAAAAAAATTCTATTGGATCCGGGCCATGGAGGACGGGATCCGGGGGCTATAGGGACAACACCGTCGGGAGAAGAAATCTACGAAAGTCATCTGAACCTGCAGATTGCACTGCGGTTACAGGAGCTTTTGACCCAGGCCGGAGCAAACGTGGGGATGACCAGAGAGACGGATAAATACCTGGACAAGTATGAACGAGTGGCCATGTCAAATGAAGGGAATATGGACATTTTTTTATCGATTCACAACAATTCTTCCAAATCGTCCTGGGTTCATGGCACCACAACCTATTATTATGATAAGGTTACGGTGGAGGGGGCAACTTTGGAAGAGCTGTATGGCATCCAGAGTGGAGAGATGGCTGAACTTGTACAGCAGAATCTGTCCCAGATTCTGGGAACAAAAGACAATGGCGCCGTGGCGTATCCCGAGCTTGCTGTGCTGAATAAGACCAGTATGCCGGCCATTGTGGTAGAAGGTGCCTACCTGTCCAACCCCCAGGATATTCAACTTATTTCCCAAGAGGAATATGTGGAAAAGTATGCTTATGGAGTGGCCTTGGGAATCATTGATTACTTGAATCAACAATAAACACACTAGGGGGGAGTATGGAATTACTTGTATTATATTTGAGTATGGCATTGACGGGGTATTTTGTCGGAAGCCGTCTACGAAAAACCAAGGGGCCTTGGGCTATTTTTTCCAAAGCGGCTACCATATCTGTTTTTGTGCTGGTTTTTGTGATGGGAAGTAGAATTGGTGGAGACCCAAGAGTATTAGACAGTTTGGGTTCGATTGGGTTGCAAGCATTCATTATCACCATGGCATGCTTTATCGGCTCTGTCGTTATGGTGTTTCTGGCCAGAAAATGGATGGGCATTGACAACAGGGGGTACAAATCGTGACCAAGGGTATATTAATCTCCGTTGTTTTGGGAGTACTGGCGGGAGGGTGGATTCTTCCGGAGGATTTTTTAGAGGTTTCAGGGAACCTTCTCATTGTAGGATTGTGTTTACTCCTCTTCTTTGTGGGAGTGGACCTGGGCCGGGAAGGTACTGTGGTCTCCAGTTTTAAAAAGGTGGGGCCGCGAGTGTTGGTGTTTCCTTTTGCCATTGTCATGGGCACGTTGCTGGCTGCCTTCATGGTTTCCTTATTTCTGCCCATCACAGCAAGGGAAAGCATGGCGGTAAGTGCCGGCTTTGGATGGTATACTTTGGCGCCGATTATA
>CALFUG010000081.1 GCA_937928455.1 uncultured Clostridia bacterium | reverse complement strand
ATGATTATTTGGCCAAGAGAGACCGGGAATGGATGGGAAAAATATACGAATTTCTAGGACTCACGGTGGGTTGCGTGATTCATGGAATCACATCGGAGGAGCGGAATGCGGCTTATCAAGCCGACATTACCTATGGTACCAACAATGAATTTGGATTTGATTACCTTCGTGACAACATGGTGTTATATAAGGAGCAGCTTACCCAAAGGGAACTGAATTTTGCCATTATAGATGAGGTGGACTCCATTTTGATCGATGAAGCCCGAACACCGTTGATTATCTCGGGCCAGGGGGCCAAGTCTACGGAGCTATATCAAAAGGCGGATCGTTTTGTGACTTCTCTTCGCCGGGAAGAGGATTTTACCACGGATGAAAAGGACAAAACCGTGGCATTGACCGAGGAAGGGGTTTCCAAGTGCGAAAAGCATTTTGGGATTGATAATTTTTCGGATCCGGAGAATATGGAAATCAACCACCATGTTCTACAAGCCCTGAAAGCCAGAAATTTAATGAAGCGGGACATTGACTATATCGTTAAGGATGATGAAGTGGTCATTGTGGATGAGTTTACCGGTCGTCTAATGTTTGGCAGAAGATACAGCGATGGTTTGCACCAAGCCATTGAAGCCAAGGAAGGGGTTCTGGTTCGTTCGGAATCCAAAACATTGGCAACCATTACTCTGCAAAACTA
This sequence comes from uncultured Clostridia bacterium, assembly GCA_937928455.1. Classification (GTDB taxonomy): domain Bacteria; phylum Bacillota; class Clostridia; order Peptostreptococcales; family Anaerovoracaceae; genus JAAZGD01. The sequence continues at coordinate 321 of CALFUG010000081.1, read as the reverse complement.
TTTTCGAATGTATCAAAAGCTGGCGGGGATGACAGGTACCGCCAAAACGGAAGAGGATGAGTTCCGCGACATTTATAACATGGATGTTGTGGTGATTCCTACCAACAAGCCCATTCAGAGAGCGGACTTACAGGATGCGGTATACTCCACAGAAAAAGGAAAGTATAAAGCCATCTCCGACCGGATTAAGGGAATTCATGAAACGGGCCAACCGATTTTGGTGGGGACCATTTCCATTGAAAAATCAGAGTTAATTAGTGAAATGTTGCAAAGAAGAGGAGTACAACACAATGTGTTGAACGCCAAGCAACATGAGAAGGA
>CALFUG010000080.1 GCA_937928455.1 uncultured Clostridia bacterium | reverse complement strand
ATCCCGGTATAGTCGGCGGCGTTGATATCGGCGCCCTTTTCCATCAACAACGCCGTTATTTTCTGCTCCGCCCTGTGATTGGTATAGTCTAAATGGTAGCCTTCCGACAATGCTTGGGCTTCCTCTCTCAACTGCTCCACATACTGCTTGCGCACTTCCAATTCAGCCGAGGACTGTTCCATTGCCACTACCAATTCCTGGGTTTGTTGATAAACCCCTCGTTGGTCCACCCACTTTTGCAATGCGCTGTTAAAGAAGAAGGTGTATGCCAAGGCAGTGACAATTAAGAGCGCCAGTATGAAAATGAGATTTTTTTCTCGTGGACTCAATTCCAAACGCATTCCTTAGTCCTCCTCTACCATTTCTTGACTCTGAGACATATCTACCAGCTGAAAACTGAATGAGGAGAAATACTTATCCTGTCCCAAATCTCTTTGATACCCTCGATACTCAAAGCCCGTAATAAACGGGCTTTTTTCCAGCTTGCTAATATACTGAGTCCAGGAGCTATAGCTGGCCGCTTCAACGGACATGGTAAACTGACCGGTGGCCGCGGTATAGCTGATATTTGAAATCGTGATGCCCGGGGCATTCCCCATGAGAAAATGAGAAAACAGACTACGACCTACTTCGGGGTAAGACTGAATGATTTGATCCAACCCATCCAGATTTTCCCGGATGGAAAGATAGGCCGCCTCTCGCTGATTCAGGAGGCTGATTTCTTCAAACCGTTCCAAATTGGCGGGGTCATTCAGCACAGCATTACCGGCCTCGATTTTCTTTTCCATGCGATTGGTATCCAGAAGTAAAAATGCGGCAAGCACTACCAGCAGCAGCAGAAAAACAAGCCCCACCTTTGTCCGGCTTCCCGTTTTTGCCCGGTCCTGTTTTTTTGCCTTCTGCCTTTGCACATAAAGGTCAATTCGTTTCTTCTTCATCCGGTACTCCTATTCGATAGTGGCGCCGATATTGTGAACATACTGTGCCATTTCAAAGTTGGTCCGTTTTGTTACTTTAATACCCGCATGGGCTGGCGTCATTTTATCCATGGGCAGACTGATGGCCTGACGGAAAAACTCGCAAAGTTCATCGCAAGCTTTGATTTCCCCCTCATTTACCGATATCATGTAGACCTTTTCAATTAATTCTCCCTGGGTTTCCGCATAACTGTATTGATTCACTGTGGACATCGTGGTAGTCACCTCTTCGTAAAAGTCCGGTGTACCACGGGGCGCCATGGACTTTTTGGAAATCAGATAATGGTATTCTCCCCGCACGAATAGGTAAACGGAAATATATTCCCCGTCCAACGATATCATCATACAGTTTTCGGACCTTGATCCGATGCCCACTTTGGCAAATTGGATTACACATCCGATGTCAAAATCAATGGAATAGGGTTTTATTTTCACTTCCGCCAAGAGATTGATGTACGAGTCCACATAGGACTGAGCCACCGCGGTAGCCAATATGGTTTGTCCCTTTCCTTTGTCATGAATCAGCATATAGTCATATAGCCACTTCTCATCCTTCGACACCCTGTTATGATACTCCCCTTCGATATACTTCAGCACCTTGCTTTCCGGCATTTTAGGGATAATCATCTTATTCACGGGAAAACGGTGGCTATCTAAAATCAACTTCACATTTCGTAGTTTCTTTTTCGTCTTGGGCGGAAGGCCAGCCAGAACCGCCTTCAGCTCCTCCCGCCGAAGGATTTCTCCATCGTCCAAAATCCCCGGGGCCAAGGGGATGAATTCCACATGAGAAACCTTCAGCTTTTTCCGCTGATATTCGGCATCCATGATCTTAATTCCTTCGTTGGTCATGTATAATGTTACCATTTTACGCTCCTTTGCCCCTTACATTCCATATCCGCTGCCAATCCCTTGGTACATATTTAATATGGGCATGAGAACAGAAATCATAATCATCCCCACCATTGTGGCTAATATAATAATCATTACCGGGCCCAGGAAGGAGGTCAATTTTTCTGCAGCTCTCTCGGATTCATAGGTTAAGGCATCCGATGTGGAAAGCAACATTTGGCCCAATTCTCCGGATTCTTCGCCGATTCGGATGGGCCACCGGATGCTATTCTGAATTCCTTCTACTCTGACAATGGCATCCGAGAGCATTCTCCCTCCAGTCACCTCCCGTATCAAGGTGTCGAATTGATCTACCACATAGGCATTTCCGATGGCATATTTGGTGTTCTTAAGTCCATTCACCACAGAAACCCCACTCAAGTATAGGTAGGCCATGGTTTGGGCAAATCGAGCCGTGTAGATGGTTTCAAACAGAGCGCCCACCCTGGGTATGGATAATAGGCCCTTATCGATGGCACGCCGTACATCCGGCCGTTGAATCAGCACGGTAAAAATAGCGGCGAAGGCGATGATGCCTAATGTAATATAGAGAAAGTTTTCTCGTAACACGGTGCTGATTTTCATAAACACCGCCGTCAATCCCGTAACGGCAGAAGCCCCCACGATATCCGTAAAATATGGAATGATAAAGGTGAATACCCCCATCATGATGGCCAGAGACAAGAACAGGAGAAATACGGGATATGCCATGGCGCCCCGGACTTTGGATTGAAGGCGATACTGCTTTTCGTAGTACTCCGCGGACTGCATCAGGGATTCTCCCAGACGACCCGTTTCTTCTGCGGAAGAAATCATATTCATAAACAGGGGAGGAAATACATCCTTTTGCAGTCTCAGTGCATCGGAGAACAGAATCCCCTCTTTCACATATTGGCCGGTCTTATCATATATGGCCCGCAACTTGGCATTCTTATTCTCTCCCTGCAATGCTTCCATGGTTTGCGCCAAGGGCACTCCTGCTGTAATCAGGGTTCCGATGCCTCTGGCAAACTCCGGTAGCTCTTTGGTAGTCAGCCGCTCCGACCGCTTGGCGGGATGAACCACTTCATCTAATTCCACCAAAAACAGCCCCTGCTCCTTCATGGAATCTCGAAACAAGGATTCTTCGTTGGCCGTTCCTCTTCCCATGTGGCGCTTGCCACTCATGTCATATGCCGTGTAGCGAAATGTCTTCATGAACCCCCTAGGATTTTAGAACAAAAGGCGGATATACCAGTCTATTATATTATGACCAAAAAACAGCGAAATTGCAATTCCTATCGCTAATGCAGGGCCAAATGCAAACAAAGTTTTTTTATCTCTTTTTTGTACTCTGAGAATATATACCCCCTGAGCACCTCCAATCACCAATCCGATGAAGAAGGCCACCAGTAAGGCCTGCCATCCCAAGAGTACCCCAGCTGCCCCCATCAACTTCACGTCTCCCCCACCAAACGCATGGGGGACCAACAAGGTCAGCAGAAACATAGGCACACTGATGGCCATCAAACCGATTCCTCGATCCAGCCAGGATATATGGGGAAAGAGAAATCCGCTGATAATGCCCAATACTAAAATGGCAATATTCAGGGCATGGGGAATATCCATGGTTCGCATATCAATTAAGAATATGCACAGGAGAGCCGCCAGCACAAAGAGATACAGCACCCCCTCTCCCGTGAGTCCATAAACGAAAAAGAGCCCCAAGGCCGTCACACCGCCCAGGACCTCCAACACAAAATTCTCCCAAGGAATGCGACCCCCACAAAACCGACATTTCCCCTCCAATACGATAAAACTCAGCACGGGGATCAAATCGTACCCTTTGATGGGCCGATGACAGGAAGGACAAATGGACCGGCCCTTCACAATGCTCACACCCTGCTGATATCTTTCGATATAGGCGGAGCAAAAGCTACCCAAACTGGCCCCGAACATAAATATGATAATTCCGATGGTGAGATACAATATAAATACCACGTTGACTCCTATGTATAAAATGGCAGATAATTACTTGCAACACTAACCATGGTACAAAGAAGGCCGCTCAAAAAGAGCGGCCTAGTTTTCTATTAAATTTTCTGACTATTCTACTTCCCATTTAGGATCGGTTGTAGCATTGTATGTTGCTGTATAATCCCCAGATTCATATTCTAGTCCTGTGATTGCAGCTCCCGTACCTGCCAATGTGATGCCAGAGACTGTTCCGCCAACCTCAGCAAGTGTTTTAACTTCAATCGCAGATGCTGTTGGTTCTTCACCTTTACCATATGACTCCGAAGCTAACGTCTGAGCAGCTAAAAGCACGGTTCTGGCCTCAGCCATGATGGTCTTTTCATTTGCCTTATTAATCCAACCCGTCATGGCCGGAATGGCGATAGCGGCTAAAATGGCGATGATTACCAGTACAACGATAATCTCTACCAGGGTAAAACCTTTCTTTGATTTCTTCAATTTCTCAATGTTCATGTGTCCTCTCCTCTTCTCTTACATGTTGATTTTTCAGTGGGTAAGCTCTCCCGATATCATTTTCTGTTTCTTTTGCCAATTCTATGGCAATTTTCGACATTTGTCAATGAACTTGTTTGCTTTTAATCATTACAGTTTTGTTACAGTTATTACCTTTCGTTCTTTTTTATTCCGTGATATCGATACCCCTCTTACATCTCTTTAAACATTTATTTTTCAACGTATATCAACAGTTAGAAAAAAGAAGAGGACCGGAATCGGCCCTCTTCTCAATACACTTGTTGTATTGCTGTCTTGCTGTTCTCTACTATTTCTCCAACTCTGCCAGAATAGCTTGTGCCTTGGCTGTAGGCAACTTGGATGCTGCAGATTTCCACATGTTCAAATCTTTGGTAAATCCGCTGGTTAAATTGTTCTTAGCCGTCGTTTTGAATAAGTTCAATGTGTTGATTTCTGTCTGGAAATTGGTGTTTTCCGCTTCTATCTTGGCATTGACTCGATTCATCACATCATATACATCGTAATACTGAAGCAGTCTTCCTGTGACCCACTTGAAATCTTTGTTGCCCTTGTTCATATCCAGGGCTTCCCAATAGGCATTGTACCAGGTATCATATTCCAGCACTTCCGTGTACCAGATGGGCCATTGCTGCAAGTCATCACTGTCCAGTCCATAGAGAACATCCAATAATTCTTCCGGATTTCCCTCTGCCAACAAGGCTGCCGCCTCTGCAAAGACTTGAGGAATTCTTTGATTGTATTCCGTCTGATTCACCGGTATATCCAGTGCTACATACTGGGTTCCTTGAATGGTTATTTTGGCCACATCCCGTAAAGCCTGGTTGTAGCTGGCAATCAAGGTATTCACCTTCGCCAAACTCTTCCCCTCTGCTACAGCTTTGTCGTACTCTTCTGTTATTTGCAAGTTCAGATCAATAAGAGCTTGCGCCTCCGTAATATAATCATCCAACACCTTCTTCATGGAAGTATAGTTCAATCCTTCCGCTTCCAACAATTCCTTATCCAAGGAAGCCAGATAGATTTCCGCATCTCTGGACAAATCATAAGGTGCAAATACTTGCTGATCCGTTCGAAGAATCAGCAAACTATGAATGTATAGACTGTCTACGAATTTTTCATAACTGAAACGTTCCGGTGTATCCAAAGAAGAATGGTATACTTCTCCGGCACGGTCCTCCAATACGGTTCGGGTAGTAGGTGCACCCATGTAGGAGAATGCCCATTCATCGGAGGAGGTGGTCATGAAGTTATGGAGAGAAACATCGGTCCAGAAATCCCCCCAAGTGTTTAATCCTGCCACCAAGCCCTTGACATAAAGATACATCGAATCAGAAACACGATATCCAAAGTCGGAAGACTCGGAGTGGGCCAGCAGCTCGATGGTATGGGAATTCACAATCTTCCCTCCCCATTCGGTTGCCTTGTCGTTCACTAAGTCCCAAGCTCCTACCAACCAATCATAGAATGTTTCTCCGCCACCGGCTTCTTCTCCATCCGTTGCCACAAAAACAATGGTTCGTTCCGGCTGATAGTTGGTGTCTACCATCGCCTTCGCCATGGCTACCATAATTCCGATGGGTGCCGAATCGTCCTGCAGGCACTTGTTGTATGCGTCGGTGTGGGCATTAATGACAATGTACTCGTTGGGATAGGTGGTTCCCGTAATTTTGGCAATTACATTCTGTCCCGTGGCATTTGGAATTAATTTTCCGTTAGATACCGCCGTCACGGTTAGGGTTTCGTTCTCTGCCAGTGCGGCTAATTCAAACCCTTCCTTCTGAGCCATGGACCATACCGGTACACTGGGATACACTCCCGACCAGTCGCCCACAAATTCGGCCATTCCACTGGGATCCGAACCATAAGCATTGGTCATAAAGTAGATGACACCAATTGCACCGTGTCTTTCCAACTGGTGGGTTAAATTGTTCATCCACAATGTATAGTCCCAGTCAAATTCCGCCAGGGCGATTTTCCCGGTGAGATCCACACCTTCTAGTTCCTCCTTGGTGGCGGTTCCTACATACACCAGTTCTGCCGTCAATCCTTCCGCCGCTGTAGCTGGCGTATAAGGGGCCGAACGGAATAAATAGTCTAAATCCGGGTGTCCCTGCACCGTTAACTCCGCTCCATAGTATTCCCAGCCATCCGCGGAGAATTCATGGTAAGTGGGAGACAACCCCATATCTTTAAATTCGTTAAAAATATATGTGGATGCCGCTTTTCCTGCCGTACTGCCCACCAGACGGAACCCGGAGCCATCCAAGGCATCCCCAAATGTAGTCAATTTCGTGGCCACTTCATAGGCATAGGCATCATCCAACGCATCCAATACCTTCTTTTCAATAGTCGTTACCTCTTGTCCATACAGTTCAATAGCCTTATTCAACTGGGCTGAAAATTCAATAGAGGCGACTCTTGCATCCTCATCCCAATCTACCATAGCCCCTAAATTTTCACTGACAAATCGAATAGGCACAAGGGTTCTACTGTTATCAATAATGGCCGGGGAATCCAAAGAAACCTGAACCCCATCCACCGTTGCGGTAGTAGAACCAATGGGAAGTAATATATGGTTGTCTTCCCCAATGATAACGGTTCGATTGGTTGCATCCCAATCCACAAAATAGCCCATGTTTTCCGCCACAAAACGGACGGGAACCATGGTGCGGTCATTGATAATTTTAGCCGGTACATCCAGTACCGCTTCTTCGCCGTCCACCAGGGCAATGTTATTTCCCGGTGTGATTTCAATATCTGTTTTGGCATATCCAAAAGCGGCTGTCACCGACATCCCCATGACTAATACCATCACAAGGCATAGGATTCCGATTCGTTTTAACATATGCGCTCCTTTCTTTTTCCTTCCGGTATCGAGTGGCTTTATTATAACAATATTCCGACAATGCCACAACGAATGATGGCGTGACCGCTGCATTTCACCTGATTAGTCATAGATTAATAACAAAATCGTCACAAAAAAAACAACCCTCCACACCGAAGTGCAAAGAGCCGTTCTTTGGTGCCCAGACTCGGAATTGAACCAAGGACACGTGGATTTTCAGTCCACTGCTCTACCTACTGAGCTATCTGGGCATACTTTTGTTCTTTCGAACAAGTTTGGTGGGCCATCAGGGACTTGAACCCCGGACCTGCCGGTTATGAGCCGGACGCTCTAACCAACTGAGCTAATGGCCCACATGCTAATGTTGGTCGGGGTGACAGGATTTGAACCCGCGACCCACTGGTCCCAAACCAGTTACGCTACCAAACTGCGCTACACCCCGCAACTATTCAATTTTGAAAAAATGGCAGGGGTAGCAGGACTTGAACCCACGGCGCATAGTTTTGGAGACTATCGCTCTACCAACTGAGCTATACCCCTAGGACATGGCGGAGAAGATGGGATTCGAACCCATGCGGCCCTTACGAACCCTAACGGTTTAGCAAACCGTCCTCTTCAACCTACTTGAGTACTTCTCCCGGTCTTCAATTAATGGCGGAGAGGGTGGGATTCGAACCCACGGCCCCTTTCGGAGTCACTGGTT